>NZ_JARXOW010000001.1:1504135-1804962 GCF_030182585.1 Pedobacter faecalis
GTTTCTCCTCTACAGTGTACTCAATATCGACAGTTCCGTCAGCAGGATTTGGTCGCGGAGTCGGTACAGTTTTACTCTCATCAAAATTACCTAGCTGGCCGATCTCACGTACAGTACGGATCAAAAGATCTTTTGAAAACTTCTCGCCTGGTTTTGTTCTGATCTCTCTAAGCACAACTCGATCATTTGTAATCGTGTTTCCCTTAACTGTAATACGGTTGTTCGTATATTGCGGGCCCTCATAGATGCGCATTTCGATATCAACGGTATCATTATATATCCGTGTCTGAACTGGCTCCGCGCTAAAAGTCAGATAGCCATCATTCAGGTATATACTCGAAACATCGTCCCCGTTTGCGCTTCCGCGCAATTTGGTTTCAAGCTTCTCCTCACTGAAAAGTTCGCCTTTCTCGATTCCCAGAGCTTTCTCAAGCATTTCGGTTGTATACTTTGCATTCCCCACCCATGTGATATTACCGAAATAATACTTCGGTCCCTCAAAAAGATCGATGCTGATTCCGACTGACTTCTCATTATATGGATAGATGCTGTCTTTTAATAATGCCGCATCACGGTAACCCCGTTTATGCATCTCAGCAATAAGCTTCAGTTTATCCTCTTCATATTTCTCTTTACTGAACTTTCCGGAACCAAATAGTTTGTAAAAGGCTTGCTGCTTGGTCTTCTTCAGGAACTTTCTCAATCTGGCATCTGAAAAATCTTTATTTCCGGTAAAGTTGATTTCTTTAACCTTCATCTTTCTGCCTCTGTCAATAGTTACCTGGAGTATCATCCCATTGTCTATGCTCGGATCTGGCTTGGTAGCATAGTCAACCGAGGTAAAGAAATACCCTTTCTCAGAAAGATATTTATTAATAACAGCCGTTGTGGTGTTGTATAGATTCTCGTTGATAATTGACTTACCGCTTTTATCTCCCAGCTTCTCCAGAATATCCGTTTTCTGGGATTTGCTTACGCCTTCTATTTCGAACCCTCCGAGACGCGGGCGCTCGACGACTTTGATATCAAAATATACGGTATCCTCAACGATCCGTTCAATGTCAAGTTGTATGTCTTCGAATAACCCCTGAGCCCAAAGATTCTTGATTGCGTTGGCAGTGGCATCTCCGGGTAGAAGAACTCTATCCCCTTTTGATAGTTTGGTAAGTGCTATAATTACGTCCTTATCCAGGTGTTCCGTGCCGGTTAGTGTAATGCCTCCGATAATATACTCCCTAGGATTAAAATAGTCTAGATCAGTACCTTTAACTTTAAGAGATGGTAATGTCGGGTTTATTTGCGGCCGTGTTATCTGCGCCAATGCTGGCAAACTCAGCAATAACAGTACTGTAAGCTGGTATATTATTTTTTTCATTTAGATTCTTAAAATCGATGCTAAGTTAATTTAAACACATGTTAAAAAGTGTTAAAAGTAAAATTAGTTGACTTGTTCACTAGTTTTACCAAAGCGTCGCTCACGTTTTTGATAATCGACGATGGCTTCAAACAAATCTTCGCGTCTGAAGTCTGGCCAAAGCTTATCTGTAAAATAAAGCTCGGTATATGCCATCTGCCAGAGTAGAAAGTTACTTACCCGGTGTTCTCCGCTGGTCCTGATCATTAGTTCAGGATCCGGCATGTCCACCGTGGTCAACATAGCCGAGAAGTGATGTTCATTGATATCGTCAACATTTAACTCGCCACGAACGGCTTTCTCTGCCAGTTTTTTTGCGGCATTAATGATTTCCCATTTTGCACTGTAACTAAGCGCCAGAGTCAGCGTGCATCTTTTATTAGAGGACGTTTTTTCCATAGCACTGGCGAGATCCTCTATACATTTTTGAGGCAATGAAGCAATATCACCTATAGCATTAAGCTTTATGTCGTTTTTTGTCAAGGTAGGCGTTTCCTGATTGATTGTGGAAATGAGTAATTCCATCAGTGCATTTACTTCTTCGATAGGTCTGTTCCAGTTTTCGGTAGAAAAAGCGTAGACTGTAACGTACTTGATTCCGATGTCAGCGCAGCCTTCAACAATGTCTTTAACTGACAGGACACCGCTTTCATGTCCGAAATGCCTTATCTTTCCTTGATTTTTTGCCCAGCGACCATTGCCATCCATAATGATTGCAATATGCTCTGGTAACTTTGTTAGATCAATCTGTTCTCTGAAACCCATCAATTATTCTTCGATATACTTAAAATGTATAGCATTTTTGGGACACAAAGGTATAAGATATGCCAATACCAACAAACATATATGTATCTCTTTTTCTAAAATCGCCTCGTTGAGTATATTGCAGACTTTCAAAGTTTTGCAGAGAGGGGTTCGACAGGGATTTGGCTTCATTAATGCGTTCAGGCTTAAAACCGGCAACCTCCCAGTAGTTTTCTCCGGGATAGGTTTTGCTTACATCGTCTATGTAATCTGTAAAAGCCGTCCTGTATCCAATCTGGGTAAATAGTCCCCAGTTTTCCTTAAGTTGGAATTTCAGGCCAGCACCATAAGGTACAGTGAACGCGTAATTGCGGTATACTATATTTTGACCCTCCGTCCTGTAATGTCTCAATACCACATCGTAAAGGTCGTACTTTGAATAATTGGCCTTGGGATTAAACAAGATACCACCGGCCCCCACGAAAAGATATGGCGTAAATTTTCTTCTCCCGCCCCCCGCAAAGTAGTCGAAAAAATTAAAATCAACCTGTAGACTTGCCTCATTGAGTGCTGTAGTAAAGTTAAGCCCTCGTTGTCTAAATTCAGGCTCATCAGATTTAAGGTCGTTTGCACGTATCTTTCCATAGGTATAGTTTGCGCTTAGAGACCAGTGGGCATCAAAATTCATCTTAACATACCCTCCTGCCGATATCCCGCTGATTTTGAGCAGCCTATTGATGTTCAGATCGCCTACATACCCGGAACCACCAATCCCAGCGCCTACTTCAAGTACCTGTGCTTTAAGGCCGAGGTTGAGAAAGAGTAATATTATGGTGACTGTCCACGCTGGCTTTCCCATCTTAGTAATTTCGGGTATCAATACCCCATAGTAATTTATTTCTTAAGGTAGTTAAGTAGCTTTCAGTATTTAGCCTAATAAGATTTATATTGAATTTTGCCCTGCTCAGAACAATTTTTGCGGATTTGTCTACTGTAACGGTCCTGGAATCGCAGGATACAAGGAATTTAGCGCTCCTCGCCTCAATCTCGAAAGTTAAAGATACGTCATCCGGAATTATTAATGGTCTGACGTTGAGGTTATGGGGAGCTATCGGTGTAATAACAAAATTTTGAGAGTTCGGATAAATGATGGGTCCGCCACAACTTAAAGAGTAGGCTGTAGAGCCAGTAGGGGTAGCCACAATAAGACCGTCTGCCCAGTATGAATTTACAAACTCATTGTTCATATAGGCATGGATAATCATCATGGCTGAATTATCTCTCCTATGAATCGTAACGTCATTCAACGCAAAGTTCTCCTCACCAAACAGCTTCTCGCTAGACTCGAGCCTAAGCAATGTGCGCTGGTCGAGCGCATATTCCTGCCTTTGCAACGCCGCAATGGCGGCGCGTATGTCATTTTTGTTTATACTGGCTAAAAACCCGAGGCGGCCAAAATTGATTCCTATTACAGGTATGCCTGAATCACGGACAAGGGACAGCGTATCTAACAAAGTACCATCGCCCCCCAGACTTAAAAAAACGTCAGCCTGTCCTAATAGTTCCTGATGGTTTCTAAAAATTAAAACGTTATCTGGCAGCTTCACCTTGTTTCGAACAAACACTAAATAAGGGTGGTAAATAAGTGTCTGGATCTCATGAGCGTTTAATACGTCAAACACCTCCTGAACATACGGAAGCACGCTGTTATTAAATTCTCTGCCATAGATTGCTATCCTCATTAAAAAATATCCATTATTTATGATACTTAGACATTTAGATAATTCATCAAAGAATTATACCTATCAGCGGTACCATTATCCGGTGTTGTTGTGTTAAACACAGCATTTACCTGATAATTGAAGCGTTCGAAAGAGGCTATGATTGCAGAAAGATCGGTCCGGTTAATCTTCAATGTTACCTCTAGCTTTGTGGATTCAGGAAACGATTGTACGTATGAGGACAGTATCTGCGCGTTGTCTGCCTCAACAATCTGAGCCATGTGCGCCAAAGAATTGTTTCTATTACTGATCTCGAGAACAATAATCCCCCCCTGCTCCTTTACGGCGTATAGGTTTGAGATGTATTCCAGTATATTATTACCCGAAATTAAACCCAGGTAGTTTTTCTTATAATCGAGAACTGGAACTACAGAGAGATGAAGCTGATTAAACAGCCTGATGATATCGTACATGTGGGCGTCCTCAAACACAAATGGATTGAGAATTGACAACGGTAATGCACCAATGGCGGTATCTGGATCAGCTATTTCGATAAGTTCTTCTTCGGCAAGTAATCCGAGAAACTGTGTTTCGTTTACTATAGGCAAATGGGATAATTTGAACTCTGCCATCCGTTCCAGAGACTTCTGAACTGAATCGGACGTCCGAAGCGGCGGAATGGTGTTAGATATGAGTTCAGACGCAAACATTATTTTAGTAATACTCGGGTTAGAAATTTCTCCAAATACATATTAAACTCTGCAGGTCGCTCCATCATGGGTGCATGTCCACATAAATCTACCCAATTAAGTTCAGAATTAGGCAAGAGTTGATGGAATTCCTCGGCTACTTCGGGAGGCGTTACTTTATCCTGCCTGCCCCAAATCAGGGATACAGGTATTGTAATTCTGTGAAGTTCTTTAGCCATGTTGTGTCGGATTGCGGATTTAGCCAACGTTAGTATGCGTATTACCCTTGACCGCTCATTTATGCTTTTGAAAACCTCATCAACAAGTTCCTTTGTAGCTGTAGCGGGATCATAAAAAGTAAACTCAACTTTCTCTCTGACATAATCGTAACTCTCGCGCCTTGGAAAAGAACCTCCGAATGCATTTTCATACAAACCAGAACTTCCTGTCAAAACCAAAGCTTTAACATGCTCCTGATGCGCAACAGTAAAAACAAGCCCCACATGACCGCCCAGGGAATTTCCAATAAGAACTACCTGCGGTAACCTTTTATATTTAATAAACCTGTGCAAAAATTTGGAAAGGCTCTTCACCCCCAACGTGAGGATTGGCAATTCATATATAGGTAATATGGGAACAAGAATGTGATAGCGATCTTTAAAACGATCGATCACATCTTCCCAGTTACTTAATTCGCCCATCAAGCCATGAAGTAATACCAGGGTTTCTCCCTTCCCAGCCTCTATATATTTGAACCCGTCACTTTCTATTACTTCGTATTTCATATTTTGACCAATGTAGATAGTACGCTACTAAGTTAGTGCGCTGGAATCAATTTAATGCAATTTCAAACACTTATTTTAAGAATAGACTCCAGCAAAAACACACAATTTATGCCAATTCTTGTTTTACTATTTCGGCAATAAGCTTCCCATCCGCCTTTCCCGCGAGCTCCATATTAGCAAGACCCATAATCCTCCCCATGTCTTTCATAGAGGAAGCACCGGAAGTTTCGATAAGCCTGGAGATGACTTTTCTGACAGCCTCTGCATCCAACTGGCTAGGCATGAAGTCACTTATAACGGCGATTTCTTCTTCTTCGATGGCACTCAAATCCTCTCTGCCCTGCCGCTTATAAATATCGGCTGACTCCCTGCGCTGTTTAACCAACTTCTGCAAAATTTTCAGTTCGCCTTCTTCTGAAATCTCGTCTGTAGATCCTTTTTCTGTTTTAGCAAGCAAAAAAGCTGCTTTAATTGCTCTCAATCCTCGTAACCTCGCCTGATCTTTAGCCAGCATGGCATTTTTTATTTCCTGATCTATATTATTCCCTATCATATTATCGTATTTATCGTCTATCAACTATAGTTGCGCTAGCCTGGGCTGCCGGCATAATAAGCATTTCATTAATATTTACGTGAGCTGGCCTGCTAACTGCAAACCAAACCGCTTCTGCTACATCGCTCGCGGTGAGCGGATCCAAGCCTTCGTACACCTTCTTTGCCCGACCTTCATCACCCTTGAAACGAACTTTGGAAAATTCAGTCTCAACCATTCCCGGACTGATTGCGGTAACTTTGATGCCATAGGGCAATAAGTCTATACGCATTCCTTTGTTAAGTGCATCGACAGCAGCTTTCGTTGCACAGTAAACGTTACCATTGGGATAAACTTCGTGCCCGGCAATTGACCCTATGTTGACGATATGACCTTTTTTTTGCGCTACCATCCACGGTGAAACGAGCCTGGTAACGTATAAAAGTCCTTTTACATTAGTATCAATCATGGTATTCCAGTCGACAGTGTCTCCCTGGTGGATGGGATCTAAACCCTGGCTCAAGCCGGCGTTATTGATCAGAATATCTATTTTTTTCCATCCGGATGGAAGTGCGTCAAAACAAACGGAGATTTCTTCCAGATTTCTTACATCTGCCACAACCTTCTTAACCTCTACCTCATATCGCTTTGTTAGTTTAAGAGCGGCTTCATCTAGCTTATTCGCGCGCCGACCCACTAATATCAGGTGATACCTATTTGCCGCAAGCAAATCTGCGCATGCCGCGCCAATGCCGGAGGTGGCGCCCGTTATTAATGCAATTTTTGACATGATGAGTAATTTAGAGACAAAGCTATAAATTTTTGAACCTGCGCTATTCAAAAAACAAACTGAAGGTCAGATTTCTCAAATTCAGTTTATCAATTGGAGAAGCGAAACGATGATTTTCATGTTGTAAGACATCGCCAGCCGAGTATGATAATTTTATTTCTGGTGACATCTTAAAATACTCAAAGTAAAGATCGAAGCCCACCCCGGTCTCATAGGAAAAATAGCCCCGTTTGGAATTTATAAATTTCTCTGCCGGATCGGTAACCAGACTATTGTTCGTTTTCTTTCTGGACGATATGTCTGCAGTAAACTTTACACCACCAAGCATGTAGGCCCTGAAATTTGTCCGCCTGTCGGACTTAAGCTTAAAACTTAAGGGCAGCTCTACCAGCGTTCCGTTGACTTTCTTTTCCTGGTTCTGATCAGCATTAACGTACTGATATCGCAATAGCTTATCACTAAATGCCAACACTGGCGTGAATCGCAGATCTGAATGACTGGTTACGCGTTTGTTCACCACAAAACCGATACCGAAACCGGGGGTACTTTCTGAATATAACGCCCTGAGCTCACCAGGTTGTACTCCTTGTCCGATGTCGTCCTCGTACACAGATCGCCAATCACTTTTTTTAGATATTTTGTACTCGGATGAAATATACTGGAATGTGAACCCAAAATGGATATCTGTGTCATCCACACCGCCTCCCCAGTTCTGCCCCAAGGCGCGGGGGCTGATGAAGATTAATAAAAAAAGGGGTACATACGCTAACTTCATTTAATACCAGTATAGATGGCACTGATACCGAAGGTGAGCCGCCTTTCTTCTGTTTGCATGAACCCTACTTTTTCTAACAGTGCTGTAAAGTCAGACCCATCGGGGAAAGCTGAAACAGACTCAGGAAGATATGAATATGCTCTTGAGTCGTTGGAAAAAATCCGCCCCAGCGATGGTGTAATACATTTAAAATAAAGATTATAAAGCTGTTTGACAGGAAATATCCGGGGCTTGGAAAATTCCAGAATAACGATTTTACCGCCGGGCTTAAGTACTCTATACATGTCTGACAGCCCTTTTTGCAGATTTTCATAGTTCCTGACACCAAATGCGACAGTAACCGCGTCAAAGTGGTTATCCTCGAAGCCTAAACTTTCAGAGTCCCCGGTCTGCACGGAGAAGACGTGCGCCATACCGCGGGCATTTATTTTGCTGCGTGCAATATTGAGCATACCTCCCGAAATGTCGACACCAATTATCTTTTCCGGATGCAAGGTCTTTATTGCTTGAAAAGCTAAATCACCAGTGCCGGTAGCTACATCTAAAATGACCCGCGGACGAGATGCCTTTAACGTATTTATTGCCTGTCTACGCCATATTATATCGATACCTAAAGACATGAAGTGATTTAAAAAATCATATGTCCTGGATATATTATTAAACATTGTCGCCACCTGCTCCTTTTTAGCAACGGTGTCTGATTGGTACGGTGTAATGTTTTCGTTCATGTATGAGGCAAAGATAAGTATTGTTGAAAACTAATTTTCTACCTTTGTATATGATTATAAAATCGGCAGCATTCGTTTGCAGTAACACGAAGGTTTCAGCCTTGCCCCCACCTAACCTCCCTGAATATGCTTTTATTGGCAGATCAAACGTAGGAAAATCATCGTTGATCAATACGCTCTTAAAACAAAACGGGTTAGCTAAAACCTCCCAGAAACCCGGGAAGACACAACTGATTAATCATTTTTTGGTCAACCAGGATTGGTATATCGTCGATCTGCCGGGATATGGTTATGCGAAAGCATCAAAAAGCAGCAGAGAACAATGGGAAAAATTTATTCGCCATTACATCACCAAGCGTGAAAGCCTGCAATGCGTTTTTGTTTTAATCGACAGCCGCCTTGAGCCGCAAAAGATTGATCTTGAATTTTGTTACTGGCTGGGAGAAATCCAGATACCCTTCTCTCTGATATTCACTAAAGCCGATAAACAGTCTGCATCGAAGACAGACAAACATGTATCTCTCTTTAAAAAGGCCCTTAGTGAATGGTTCGAAGTGATCCCATCTTACTTCATAACTTCTTCCGAAACCGGACTGGGCAGGGAAAATATACTAGAATTTGTTTCAGCAGTCAACCTGGATTTTGTTATGCCACAACCGAGTAGCGCGAAAAAGGAACCACTGCCATGAAAAAATACTTTTCCCTGGTGCTCTTTGCCCATTCTGTTTTTGCACTGCCATTTGCATTGATCGGCTTTTTTCTTGGAGTCACCACTGTGCAGACGTCATTCGAATGGGATCTGCTATTGAAGGTACTGTTCTGTATGGTTTTTGCGAGAAATTCGGCTATGGCATTTAACCGCTATCTCGACAGATATATTGATGCTAAAAATCCCCGGACAGCTATGCGCGACATCCCGGCGGGCAAGGTCTCGGCTAACGAGGCGCTGTTGTTCGTAATCATTAACGCTGTTTTATTTGTGGGAACTACCGCACTTATTAACCCCTTGTGCCTGTACTTGTCACCGATAGCGCTGTTTGTTGTACTGTTTTACAGCTTCACAAAACGATTTACGGCGTTTTGTCATCTTGTTTTGGGGGCGGGTCTAGCATTGGCTCCCGTGGGTGCTTTTGTTGCTGTGACAGGCTTTTTTGAAGTCGTGCCTGTTCTTTATGCCTTTGCCGTGCTATTCTGGGTGAGTGGTTTTGACATCATTTATGCACTTCAGGACGAGGAGTTTGACCGCGGTGAAGGATTACGATCAATTCCTGTGGTCCTCGGAAGAAAAGGCGCATTAAGATTATCAATAGCGCTGCATATGTTATCGGCAGCGTGTGTTATTATTCCTGTGTTTTTTATAGCATTTGGCTATTTTTACTATGTAGGTGTTGCTTTCTTCTGTTTCATGCTGATCTATCAGCACAGTTTGGTAAAACCCTCAGATATAAGTAAGGTTAACAAGGCATTCGCAACTACTAACGGCTATGCATCCGTTGTTTTTGCCATTTGCTTCCTTGTTGACATTTTCATTAGAACAACTCATTAATATTTACAATGGACTTGACTCTGACTAAAAAGAAAAGAAATTATGTTCCCGATGATCTTACTATGACATGGGATAGCCTGGAGCCGATCTTCAACGAACTTTTAACCCGGGATATTGATAATGTTCAACAGCTCGTAAAATGGCTTCAGGATAAGAGCGAGCTCGAAGCAGCACTTGAGGAGGACTTTGCATGGAGATATATCAGGATGACCTGCGATACGACCGACGAAGAGCTTGTTAAAGATTTTCAATACTTTGCGACCCAGATTGAACCAAAGGTATCTCCGATAGCAAACCAGCTTAACCGTAAATTTAACGATAGTCCCTTCATAGATGAATTAGACCAGGCCAAATACTTTGTCTATATCCGCGGAATAAGGAAGTCGATAGAAATATACCGGGATGAAAACGTCGATTTGCTGACCAAACTTCAGGTTACCCAGCAAAAATATCAATCGGTGACAGGTAAGATGAGTGTAGTTATCAATGATCACGAATATACGCTTGAACAGGCTTCGAACTTTATAAAAGACACCGACCGAGCCGTACGCGAACACGCGTGGAGAGCGATACAACAGCGCCGGCTGGTCGACAGGGACGAGCTCAATATCCTTTTTGATGAGTTGGTGGCGACGCGGCATACAGTTGCGCTTAACGCTGGCTTTGAAAATTATAGAGATTATATGTTCCAAGCTCTTGGCCGCTTCGACTATAGCCCTCAGGACTGTTATCAGTTTCATGAAGCGATAGAGAAGGAGATCGTTCCTATATTGCGGAGTCAGGCCGAAAAACGTGCCGAACGTCTAGGGATCAATAAATTGAGACCATGGGATTTGGATGTAAACACCTCCGGAAAACCAGCCTTAAAACCCTTCAGAGATGGCTCAGATCTGATCGACAAAACAATCAAGTGCTTCACTGCCATCGACCCGCAACTAGGACGAATGTTAACTGTCATGAAAGCGAATAATTTATTTGACGTGGATAGTCGAAAAGGTAAAGCACCGGGAGGGTATAATTATCCGCTGGCTGAAACCGGTGCCCCGTTTATATTCATGAACTCAGCAAATGCGTTACGCGATCTGACAACGATGGTTCACGAAGGCGGACACGCTGTGCACACCTTTCTCACGGCGGATCTGGAGCTTAATGACTTTAAACACTGCCCCGCTGAAGTAGCTGAATTAGCATCCATGAGTATGGAACTCTTGTCTATGGACAAATGGGATATCTACTTTGAGAATGAGGAGGAATTGCAGCGTGCCAAGCGCGAGCAACTTACTGATGTACTCAAAACTTTGCCTTGGGTCGCTGTAATCGACCAGTTTCAGCACTGGATATATACCAACCCAGGTCACAATGCAACCGATAGGGAAGAGGCATTTAGACAGATCTATATGCGGTTTGGAGGCGGATTCGCGGACTGGAGTGAACTTGAACCTGAACTTGGGAATTTATGGCAAAAGCAACTACACCTCTTTGAAGTTCCGTTTTATTACATAGAGTATGCGATTGCGCAATTAGGTGCGATTGCTATATGGAAAAACTATAAAGAAAACCCCGATACTGCGCTGAAGCAATATTTACAAGCCTTATCTCTTGGTTACAGCGAGCCAATTGGCGATATATACAAAACTGCAGGGATACAGTTTGATTTCAGCCCATCATACATTACCGAATTGGCGACCTTTATTAAAGTAGAACTTGACAAGCTAGACTAATAAGATACATGCTTAAAAAACTGTTTAGAAAAAAGACTGTAGCTGAAATTCTCGAAGGTGCGGCTGACCGTTATGACGATCAAGGCACAGCCTTACACCGCACGCTTACTGTTCGAGACCTAACTTCTTTCGGTATCGCAGCGATAATTGGGGCGGGCATATTCAGTACTATTGGGAAGGCAAGTGCAGACGGCGGCCCGGCGGTGATTTTCCTTTTTATTTTTACGGCAGTCGCTTGCAGTTTTGCTGCGTTTGCATATGCGGAGTTTGCATCGATGGTACCTGTATCAGGCAGCGCGTATACGTATTCGTACGTGGCTTTTGGTGAAATTGTCGCCTGGATCATCGGTTGGTCATTAATTATGGAGTATGCGGTCGGAAACATTACCGTTGCTATTTCATGGTCCGATTATTTTACTGGACTTCTGTCCTCCTTACGAATACCTTTTCTCGGGATTGACGGAATAAATCTGCCAGACTGGATGACAATGGATTATCTCACTGCTTTTAACGGGCATCTGCAAACTGAGACCTTGCTTAAGGCAGGCAAAAGCTATGCAGATCTGGACGAAGCTACGCGACTTGCAAATAATGCCTGGTTAACTGCACCACAAATTGCGGGGTTCCATTTTGTGGCCGACTTGCCAGCCCTTGGTATCATTATATTTATTACGTGGCTGGTGTACCGTGGCATGCGCGAGTCCAGGAACGCGAGTAACGCAATGGTGGTTGTAAAGTTAGCCGTCATATTGCTCGTGCTGGCAGTCGGCATTTTTTATGTTGATGTAGACAATTGGGACCCCTTTGCTCCCAACGGCATATCGGGTGTCTTGAAAGGGGTGTCTGCGGTTTTCTTCGCCTACATCGGATTTGATGCAATTTCTACCACCGCAGAGGAATGTAAAAATCCACAACGCGACCTTCCAAGAGGGATGATGTGGGCTATCGTGATCTGCACGGTGATTTATATTGCTATTGCCCTGGTGTTGACAGGCATTGTCCGGTATGATCGTTTGGCTGTAGGGGATCCGCTCGCCTTTGTTTTTGAACAAATAGATTTACGTTTATTAAGCGGAGTTATCGCCGTGAGTGCGATATTTGCTATGGCCAGCGTATTGCTTGTTTTCCAAATGGGGCAACCAAGAATATGGATGAGCATGAGCAGAGACGGCCTTCTTCCGAAATCTTTCTCCAGGCTGCACCCCGTCTATAAAACCCCTTCATTTTCAACTATCGTAGTTGGCTTCGTTGTTGCGGTACCCTCCTTGTTCTTAAACTTAACGACGGTTACAGATCTGTGTTCAATCGGGACATTATTCGCATTCGTTCTAGTTTGTGCCGGGGTGCTGGTTCTGCAAAACCGGACTGATGTACAGCGTGGGAAATTCAGGACGCCCTATATCAACTCGAGATATATAGCCCCTATTGGGTTCATAGCTGCCATAATTTCGGCCGGGATGTTCTTTAAGGCTGAGGCATCTTCCTTTTTATTCAACACACCAAAAATAAAGGATCCTACTACGTTGATCACTTCTCTAGATGGAAGCGAACTAGAGCTATTAGGGAGGGAAATTAGCAATAAGATGGCTGCCTCTTCAACCCCTATCACGGATCTTGAAGCTTATCTAAGTGCCCAATCCTTAGATCAGTACGAAAAATTTGTGGCTGGTTCCGCGCTGAGTTATGAAAAAAAATATGAATACGGCTGGACTTT
Organism: Pedobacter faecalis; assembly: GCF_030182585.1. NCBI lineage: Bacteria > Pseudomonadati > Bacteroidota > Sphingobacteriia > Sphingobacteriales > Sphingobacteriaceae > Pedobacter > Pedobacter faecalis. The sequence continues at coordinate 1,517,295 of NZ_JARXOW010000001.1, forward strand.
GTTTAAACATAAAATACCTACCTGGATATTTTTGAGCATCTGCCTGATCGTATTATATTATTGCATTAAGGAGCAATTGTCTTTAATCCCAGTACTAGGATTACTCAGTTGCCTTTATATGATGTCCGAATTAGGTATTTCCAATTGGATTGGGTTCGGAGTATGGCTGGTCGTAGGTCTTGTCGTATATTTTCTCTACGGGTATAAGCATAGTAAATTACGACGTGCAGAAACGTAGAGGAAACTCCCCAAAAACACCAAAGATTAATAACGTTTGAATTTATTTTCAAATATATTCTACATTCTGAGAATATATCTCTACATTAGATTTAAAATTCAACAATACTCAAAGGCATTGTTGAATTACCCCTCCTAATTATCCCTATAATTGTTGGTTTGAGTACCTTCAATAAGGCTCCGCCCGGAGCCTTTTTTTATGCCGGCAATCTATTCAGTTCGATGTCATCAGGCGTTACGAAGATCAACGGTACCTTTTCTACATCGACATAACTGGAATCAAGACCAAAACTCCTTTCTTCTGAAAGGCTTAACCTTTTCAAAATAAAATAATAATCCATCACCGTGCGTTCATAGAAAGATAGATTAGAAAACTTGGAAAGGTGCTTCTCCAATAGTACAAATCTGAAATCACCCGCAATTTTATGCCTGTTCAAAGACGTATACTGACTCGTAATGTCGACTTCACCATTTTTAACAAGCTCTTCTACAACCTTTCGGTATAGGAGGTTGACCCGCTGCTCAACCCGGAACCCTAATTTAAAGTCTATACGAATCAGCTTTCCCGGGATTAAAAACTCCACCTTGTATTCTCTCGTAAACGGTTCGTCAACTACATCTACGTGTACGAGCCAGTAAATGTCCGCTCGCTTGGGTTCTTTCTGAATGATAGAATAGATAATCTTTGATTCGATCTCCGTTTTAAAGTTGGCACTTGTTAGATAAACAAGCTGAGAAGAATATTTCGGTACTGAAATGTCGGAACTTAGCTCACTTATGATTTGGTAATAGTCTTCGATTTCGACGTATTTAACAAAACGGTTTTTTATTTTTCTTGCGATATACCAACTCCACATTACCGTAAAGAGCGCCATCCCAATCATCACAGTAACCCAGCCGCCGTGCAGGAACTTTGCAAGATTACCGACCAAAAAAGTAACTTCAATTAAGCCATAGGTAACGAGAAAGGCGACAATAGCATAGGTTGGTACTTTTTTTCGTTTCATATAAGCGGCGACTAAAATTGTAGTGGCCAAAAACGTGATATTTATTGCCAATCCGTACGCTGCTTCCATATTTGTGGAGCTTCGGAAAACCAGCACAATACATATACAGCCTACCCACAAAATCCAATTGATAGAGGGCACATAGATCTGCCCTTTTTGATTACTTGGATAGTTTATCCTGACCTTGGGCCAGAGATTAAGCCTGACTGCTTCTGATATCAATGTAAAGGATCCGGTGATCATAGCCTGGCTCGCTATCACCGCGGCGCAGGTAGCCAAAGCCACCATGAATAGCAGGTAACCTTGGGGAACGATCTCAAAAAACGGATTAATATCACTGTTGAAGCCCCCATGATGCAAAACCCAAACTCCCTGTCCGAGATAGTTAAGGATAAGCATCGCTTTAACGAAAATCCAGCTAATACGGATATTCTTGCGACCGCAATGGCCCATGTCAGAATATAGGGCTTCTGCCCCGGTAGTACATAAAAATACGCCTCCTAATATTAATAATGCAGTGGGGCTTACAGAAATAAGTTTGACGGCATAATAAGGGTTCAGTGCGCGTAGAATAGATATATCCTGAATAACAAACAAAAATCCGAGCAAGCCTAATACACTGAACCAAAATAACATAACAGGACCAAACAGCTTACCAACCAGGTTAGTCCCAAATTGCTGTATGATGAAAAGAACCGTGATAATTGCGAGAACGATTGGGATGACCTGAACCTCAGGAAACTTTAGCTGCAAACCTTCGATCGCCGAAGTGACTGTTATGCTTGGAGTTATAATACCATCTGCTAACAAAGCACAACCGCCTACAACAGCGGGCACTACCAGCCATTTTGCATTCTTTCGAACTAAGGAATAAAGCGAAAATATACCGCCCTCACCTTTGTTGTCAGCTCGAAGCGTAATCAATACGTATTTGACGGTTGTTTGTAAGGTGAGCGTCCAAATGATACAGGAAAGCGCTCCAAGCACTAATTCCGTATCAATGATTTGACCACTGTCTATTACTGATTTGAAAATCGCCTTGAGTGTATAGAGCGGAGATGTACCGATATCTCCATAAACGATTCCTAAGCTTACCAGCAACCCGCCGGCGGTTAGCGCATTTAAATGCTTTTGACTTGACACTTTTGCATGAATTTAGGCGACAAAATTACAACAAATTCTAACCTCACCTCATTTTTATTAAAATGAGCCTAACGCCATTATGTGTTAAATATTGTTAAATGTTCTTCTGCCGAACAAAACCATTGAAGATTTTGTTTTTTTATTTATATTTTTGGTCGCACCAAACATGAGCAAACACAACCAAATAGCGCTTATAATGCATTTCATATGCTTACTATTTGTAGGTCAACTCGGCATGAACCAGAGTTTTGCTCAAAAGGCTGACAGCGCCTTAAACAGTATGCGTGCGAAGAAAATCAACAAAGTACCACAAATTAAAGTAGATCTTCCGAATTATAGGGCTAAGTATTATTTGGGGAAAATACCTTACGATGGTTTCTCCAACCTAAGAGGCTTGGATTACGTCCCCCAGAGGACTGAAAAAAACCTAACTGTTCTTAAAATTTATCCTAACCCGGTAAATGACAAGGTTAATCTCATTATTCGTCTTGACCAGGAAGCGAATTTTTCCGTCAGGATACTTGATATGCTTGGCAATGAAGTGGTGACTTTGGCTAACGAACGACTAAGAGAGGGCGAGCAGACTAAAAACTACGCTATTCCAAATCGATTAAACCCTGGTGTATACTTTTTGAGAATTTCGGCAGGAGCTGAAACAATAGTGAAACGGATATCTGTTTTGTAAGCACACTGATTGGATGCTCTTTATAGAATATGAAGATAATTGCTATAGGAAGAAACTACGCGGCACATGCGAAAGAATTAAACAATCCGATACCTGAAACACCTGTAATTTTTTTAAAGCCTGATACTGCCCTTCTAAGGGATGGAAAACCTTTTTACATCCCCGATTTCTCGTCCGATATCCATTACGAACTTGAGGTAATATTAAAAATATGTAAAGAAGGTAAACATATTTCCGAAAAGTTCGCATCAAACTATTACGAAGAAATAGGACTTGGGATTGATTTCACCGCGAGGGATATCCAGGCAAAACATAAGGAAAAAGGGTTGCCATGGGAACTGGCCAAGGCATTTGATCATTCCGCGGCAATCAGCAATTTTTTACCAAAGTCAGACTTCCAAGACATCTACAATCTTGATTTTCGACTGGACGTAAACGGGGAAACGAAACAGCTTGGCAACACGCGCAATATGATCTTCTCATTTGATAACATCATATCATTCATATCAAAGTATATTACATTAAAAAAAGGGGACCTAATTTTCACCGGTACGCCAGAAGGCGTAGGTCGCATAGTCCCGGGCGATAAGTTGCAGGCTTGGCTATGCGGACAAGAGCTAATAAAATTTGACATCAGGTAGTATGATCAGAATTTTATCAGTTTTTATAATCTGGGCAATTGTGCCAATATTCGCGTATAGCCAACCAGTATGGAGTAACAACAAATATCCGTTGGTTGACTTCCGTCAGCCCCTGGACATCAAACCTCCAGCGCTTTCCGGCTCTTTTGGTGAACTGCGGTCTAATCACTTTCATTCCGGACTTGATTTCCGCACCAATCAACGCGAGGGCTATCCGGTTTTTGCTGTGGCTGATGGCTTCGTATCGCGCCTTAGAGTGCAGAATGGAGGCTTTGGACTTGCCTTATACGTTAACCACCCCAATGGGTTCACTTCTGTATACGCGCATCTCCAGCGATTTGGCCCGGAGATAGCCGATCAGGTAAAACGCATTCAATACCATAAAAAGTCATTTGAGGTAGATGAACTTGTTGATAGCTCGCTCTTACCAGTACGAAAGGGACAGGTGATCGCTTATTCGGGGAACACCGGAGGATCGGCCGGACCGCACCTCCATTTTGAGATAAGAGATTCTAAAACGGAGGCAACTATAAATCCTCAACTATTCGGCATAGAGATACCGGACAACGTTCCCCCCGTGATACATTCATTATATGTGTATCGATTGAATCATAAGGTTTTTAATGAGTTGACTCCAAAACAGTACTTTCGGCTTATTGGTTCAGCTGGAAACTACCGGATACATCACGTAACTACCCTGCGCCTGGGCGGTGAGGTAGGGTTCGGAATCGTCACAAACGATCGCCATACCGGCGCTTCTGGCCTGAACGGCGTGTACGCGATTCAACTTGAACTTGATGGAACGGTGATATACAGTTCCTCTATGGAACGCTTTGAGTTCGTTAACAGCAGAGCCATCAATGCTCATATCGATTATCCGCATTACCTTAAAACCAAGATATCGATTCAAAAGAGTTTTGTTGATCCTGGCAACCCGCTTAAAATTTATAGTAACGTTCTAAATTATGGGCGCGTAACATTTAATGACGGCAAACTTCACCGGATGAAATACACGGTAATAGATGGCCGCGGAAATAAGAGCACCTTAACGTTTAACGTTCAGTCGGACAACCAAGCGGTCATTAAAACGCCGGAGGTTAAGGCAGATACAATCTTTAAATTCACCGATAGAAATGAATACATTGAGGATGATGTGAGGGTGATATTGACCAAGGGAACGCTTTATAACGATGTCTATTTCTCTGCCAAAAAGTTGCCGCGCCAGTCATATAATGTATACTCATCATCCTATCAGATTCATAACAACAAAGTTCCATTGCACACGGGGTTTGAGCTTTGGATAAAAGCTGACAGCACTTTGATCCCTTATCAGGAAAAGGCTGTGATCCTTAACGCATCCGGAATATCACAGGGCGGATCATTTGAAGACGGTTACGTTAAAGCAACGCCACGGACTTTTGGTAATTATTATATTTCTGTCGACACAATAGCCCCAACCATCACCCCGCTCAATATATCAGAAGGAAAACGGATGGGAAACGTGAGTAAGGTAACGTTTAAAATAAGGGATGACCTATCGGGTCTTAAAAGCTTCAACGGCTATATAGACGACAAATGGGTACTTATGGAATTTGACGCTAAGACCGCAACGCTCTGGCACACCTTTGATGATCTTACGTTATCTGGTAAACATACCTTTAAGCTTGTTGTTACAGATATGAAAAACAACGCCAAAACGTATAATGTAACCTTTTACAAATAGCATCATGACACAACTAAAAGCAGGTCAAAAGGCCCCGGACTTCACTGAGAAGGACCAGAACGGTAATATGGTTTCCTTAAGCCAGTTTAAAGGAAAAATAGTTATCCTCTATTTTTATCCGAAGGATGATACGCCGGGCTGCACAGCGGAAGCATGTAATTTCAGAGACAACTATGAAAGTTTAATTGGGAAAGGGATAGTTGTATTGGGTGTAAGCATTGATGATGAGAAATCCCACCAGAAGTTTGTTACAAAACACAATTTACCTTTTCCCCTGCTTGCCGATCCGGACAAAAAGATCGTTGAGCTATATGGTGTATGGGGAGAGAAAAGTATGTATGGTAAGATTTATATGGGTACAAACAGAACAACATTTGTTATTGACGAAGAAGGATATATCTTACATATCATAACAAAAGTTGACACAAAGAATTCTTCGGCTCAGGTGCTTAGCCTGCTTAGTTGAAATTTCATTTTTTTTCGTTCGCTATGGTTAGTACCCTAGTTTTACATAAGTTTGCTATTATTTTATATAACCCCCAAATAAATGAAACATACAATTAATGAATTAACGGACATCGCTTCTCAGGTTCGAAGGGACATTGTAAGGATGGTCCATGCCTGCCAATCAGGACACCCTGGGGGGTCACTTGGCTGTGCAGATTTTATGACGGCTCTTTATTTTGAGGTGATGAATCACTCATCGGATTTCCAGATGGATGGAAAAAACGAAGACTTGTTCTTCCTGTCTAACGGACACATATCACCTGTTTTTTATAGTGTCTTAGCGAGATCGGGATATTTTGAGCTTAGTGAGCTGGCTACTTTCAGAAAACTTGATTCGCGACTACAAGGACATCCTACAACGCATGAAGGACTGCCCGGAGTGCGTGTAGCTTCGGGCTCACTGGGACAAGGTATGTCTGTGGCCATAGGTGCGGCTTTAGCTAAAAAGCTTAATAAAGACACATCCATTGTATTTTCACTGCATGGTGACGGAGAACTGCAAGAGGGTCAAAACTGGGAGGCCATCATGTATGCGCCATTTAATAAAGTAGATAATTTGATATCTACTGTTGACTACAATGGCCAGCAGATCGATGGTCCAACAGAAAAAGTCCTTTCCTTAGAAAATTTACGTGCTAAATTTGAAGCCTTCGGCTGGCATGTGATAGACTCCGACGGGAATGATATGGACAGCATTGTGAAGGCCCTCCATTACGCCAAATCGCTTACGGGAAAAGGTAAGCCAATATTGAACTTAATGAGCACCCAAATGGGTTATGGTGTCGACTTTATGATGGGGTCACACAAGTGGCACGGCGTAGCGCCGAATGACGAGCAATTAACGACAGCGCTTGCGCAACTTACCAGCACTCAAACTGATTACTAAGATGAAGAAATATACATACACGGAGAAGAAAGATACGCGCTCCGGATTTGGCGCAGGACTGTTGGAGGCCGGCAAAAAGAATCCAGAAGTTGTCGCCTTATGCGCTGACCTCGTCGGATCGTTAAAAATGGACGCGTTTATTAAAGAATTTCCAGAACGCTTTTTCCAGGTGGGAATTGCTGAAGCGAACATGATAGGAATCGCTGCAGGACTTACCATCGGCGGTAAAATACCGTTTACCGGATCGTTCGCCAACTTCTCAACCGGAAGGGTTTATGATCAAATTCGTCAGTCGGTTGCTTATTCTGATAAAAATGTCAAGATATGTGCCTCTCATGCCGGCCTTACGTTAGGCGAGGATGGTGCAACCCACCAAATTCTTGAAGACATAGGCCTGATGAAGATGCTCCCAGGCATGACCGTAATTAACCCTTGCGATTACAACCAGACTAAGGCTGCTACTATCGCCATTGCTGAACACCATGGACCAGTGTATTTGCGGTTTGGAAGACCAGTAATACCTGTGTTTACAGATCCGGACCAGAAGTTCGAGATCGGAAAAGCATGGATGGTGAATGAGGGTAAAGATGTAACTATCGTAGCTACAGGACATATGGTCTGGAAAGCAATTGAAGCGGGCGAAAAATTAGCTGAACTGGGAATCGATGCAGAAATCATTAACATCCACACAATAAAACCACTTGATGAAGAGGCCATTCTGAAGTCGGTTAAAAAGACAGGATGCGTCGTTACCTGTGAAGAGCATAATAAGTATGGCGGCCTGGGAGAGAGCATTTCGAGACTATTGGTAACCGAACTACCAACGCCTCAAGAATTTGTTGCCGTTAACGATAGCTTTGGAGAAAGTGGGACCCCGGATCAGTTGATGACAAAGTACGGACTGGATAGCGCCGATATAGTTGCAGCAACACAAAAAGTAATGAAGCGCGCAGGCAAGTAGAAAAGCCAATTTCGGAAACAGCAACAGATATAATGAAGCAGGTTGAAGACGCTGAGATCTTAAAGAAATTCTCCTCACCGGAGACGAGAGACGAAGCATTCAATCTGCTTATCCAGAAATACAAACAAAAACTATATTGGCATATCAGACGGCTGGTCATTGATCATGACGACACCGACGACCTGGTACAGGATGTCTTTGTTAAAGTTTGGAAAAACCTCGCCAATTTTCGCAGCGATTCGCAACTGTACACCTGGCTGTACAGGATTGCAACGAATGAGTCAATCACCTTTTTAAACAAAAAGAAGCAGCAAAACAACACCTCATTAGACGAGGTGTCAGGCGAGCTGGAGAGAACGCTTTTAGCTTCACCGTATTTTGACGGCGACAAACTCCAGCTAAAGTTGCAGAAGGCGTTACTTACACTTCCCGAAAAACAACGCCTGATTTTTAACATGAAGTATTTCGATGAACTTAAATATGAAGAGATTTCTGAAATTACAGGAACGAGTGTTGGTGCACTTAAGGCATCCTTTCATATCGCCGTTAAAAAAATTGAGGCTTTTATGCTAAATGAGGACATTCGGTTTTAAACCTTTTGCCAATTATTCCATCAATATAATGCAATGGAAGAGAATTTAGAACACTTGGAATGGATGAAGGGCTTGAAGGATACTGGGTTCACGATTCCTTCAGACTACTTTGAAGAACTGGGCGATCAAGTACGAGCCAGAATTTTTTTAGAAAAGTTTCCCCCTAGTACAAATAGCGGCTTTATTGTGCCGTCGAATTACTTTGAGCAATTAGCCGCAGAGATTATTTCTAAAACCTCTGCGAAGGTTGGAGAACCAGCTAAAATCACCAGATTGTGGCCTTCCGGCTTCATTAAATATGCGTCAGTGGCGTGTTTTGTTATTTTGCTGGCTGCCGGGTATATGGCAGGAAATAAATGGTTGAATCCGTCTCAAAGCGCTCAAAATGAGCGTTTCAATGATATTGTTAGCGAACAGGTTTTGTTTGACATCGACGAGCAAGTTATAATTGAACACATTGAGTCATTAAATCAGGGCGATCCTATAGCATCGGCGGAAGATCAGGCACTCGAAAAGTATATTCTTGATAATTACTCACAAAGCGACTTGGCAAGCAATCTATAAATGAACAGAATGAAGAATTTAATCGCAATTATTTTTCTATTGATACCTCTTGGTTTGTACGCTCAAGGTACCCGGGAATCGCGCCTTGTTGAGATTGAACGGTATAAAATCGCCTATCTAACAGAAAAATTAGACTTGTCTCCAAGTGATGCGAAGATTTTCTGGCCTATTTATAATCAGTGGCAAAATGAGCAGGAACTTCTGCGCAAGGAGCGTACGCAAAGGATGATCAGTTTTAGAAAGATTGACGAAATTGAACAACTGAATGACAGTGAAGTGCAAGCGTTGATTCTCAACGATTTTACCATGAGACAAAAAGAGCTCAATCTAGACAGGAAATATTACTTCAAATTAAAATCGAACCTGCCTATTAAAACCGTCGGCAAGTTCTATCGGGCTCAGGAGGCATTTAAACGGGAGATTTTATCGAGATACCGAACTTCAAGACCGGGCCGCAACTAAAGTTCGTTTAACCCATTCTTTTTCTCTTGATTAAATACTTCTCTAAAACCTGATCAACATTTTGCTGTATATCCACATCAATCAGATCTATTTTATAACGAGCGCACTTTAGTTGAAGAGCCTTATAATAGTCGCGTATTCTTGAAGCGTATTGACGCTTGATGTCAGTTGTGAAGGTAGTTATGCGGCCACCAGTTTCTAAGTCGATAAACTCGTAACGGTGGTTCCCAAAATTAAAGTCAATCTCCTTCTGTTTGTCTGACACATTAAATATTATCACTTCATGCTTGTTAAACTTCAGATGTTGCAGCGCAGTAAACATTCGATCGATCTCAGCCTCAGCGTTGTATGATTGAAGCATATCACTAAATAGTACGATCAATGACCGCTTGTGAACCAACTCTGCTATCTGATGAAGTATTTGAGTCAAATCTGTCTTCCGATTCTGCATCCTCTCTTTGAAAACCCGCTCAAGCTCAGCGAAGAGATACCTCTGATGAGATAATGTTGATTTAGTGTCTGTACTTACTAAAAGGTGATCTGTAAAAATGCTTAAGCCAAATGCATCTCTTTGGCGTCTTAACAATTTAATTAATGCTGCAATTGCCAATATCGAAAAGCGGAGCTTGTTATTGGGACCGTTCGGAAAATACATGGACGAAGAGACGTCCAAAACAAACTGACACCGAAGGTTTGTTTCTTCTTCATACCGCTTACTGAAAAGCTTTTCCGTTTTTGCATAAAGTTTCCAGTCAATGCTTTTCACACTTTCCCCAGCGTTATATAAGCGGTGCTCGGAAAACTCAACGGAAAAGCCGTGGAATGGACTTTGATGTAAACCTGTGATAAAACCCTCAACGACCTGCTGAGCGAGTAAGTCTAGATTCGAAAAACCGTCCTCCTGTTCATTGATGATTTGCATATAGTAAATATAAAAAAAGCGTCCATTGAATCATGAACGCTTTCCTTACATATTTTTTTGTCGACTACAACTGCTTATCAAGCTTTTGAGACAGCACAGACTTAGGAACAGCTCCAACCTGCTTATCGACAACCTCACCGTTCTTAAAATACAGTAGAGCCGGGATATTTCTGATACCAAACTGAGTAGATATCTGTGGATTATTATCGACGTTTACCTTCCCTACTATTGCTTTCCCTTCATACTCCTTAGATATTTCATCGACTGACGGGCCCACCATGCGACATGGACCACACCATTCTGCCCAAAAATCAACTAAAACGGGTTTATCTGATTTTAATACAACTTCCTCGAAGTTTGCATCCGTAATTTCCAAAGCCATAATTTCAAATTTTTATTTACAAATATATTATCAATTGTAATGCCATCAACCTGGCAGTGCCAATATGACATTAGTTCAACTTAGGATTAACATCGAGTTGAATCAATTGTTCTAGGAGCCTGTTATTTGGATTTATTTTCATTGTTTTAGACGGCATTTTAATATTTACACTTTGCTCACTGTCGTATATATCAAATAACAGCTGACAACTCTGGTGTTCGGTTTCTGCCTTATTAATTTCTAAAATGTCGTTTATCTGACGCATAAAGTCGTCTGTAACCCGCTCAAGAGGCACCTGAATAGTCACACATTTTGCGAGCTTGTCTCTTATTTCTGACAGCAGATTTATAGCGGTAATCTTGAATTCCCAGTCGCCCTCCTTTCTAAACCGCTCAGCGACCCTACCCCGTATCTGAAGAAAATACCCCTCTGTAAGAAATTGCTTGAACTTAATAAAATCGTCTCCAAAAAGAGCAAGTTCGCACGTGTCGTCGTAATCCTCAAACACGATTGTACCAAAAGGTTTACCAGTCTTTGTCATCCGCTGTGAAGAGGCCACGACAAGTCCACCCACTACAAGTTCCCGATTCTTGATCGAATCAAATTCTGCAACAAGTTCTTCGTTGCTGTCGCCGGATCTTATTTTATTGACCAGCGCCAGATGCTTAACTTTGTGCTGGCAAAACTCATTAAGTTCGAGCCTGTAATTATCAAGGGGGTGTCCACTCAAAAAGATCCCAATCGAATCCTTTTCATATTTCAGACGATCAATTAAACTCCATTCCGGCGCTACAGGTAGAGAAGGTTCCAGAATAAGATTCGCTACGGAACCTCCAAAAAGCGACGATTGAGACGAAGACTCGTTGTTTTGGAAGTCATTGGCATATTTGATCATCTTTTCAATGCCGTTCATCTTGTCGTTGACACCGACAAAGAAGTACTGCGCACGATGATATCCGAAGCCGTCTAACGCACCACTATAAACAAAGCTTTCATAGGCTTTTTTATTGACAGTACGCGTGTTGGATCGTTTAGCGAAATCATAAACGCTCTTATACGGGCCATGAGTGACACGCTCTTCTATGATACTTTCTACCGCCTTTTCACCTACACCTTTTATCCCCGATAACCCGAACCGGACCTGGCCATTTGCATTCACTGAAAATTTAATATCCGATTCATTTACGTCAGGGCCCAACACAGATACTCCCATTTGTTTGCATTCCTCCATGAAGAATGCTACCTGCTTTATGTCGGTCATGTTGTTTGATAGCACTGCCGCCATGTACTCGGCGGGGTAGTGTGCCTTCAAGTAGGCAGTCTGGTAGGCAATCCAGGCATAACATGTGGAGTGCGACTTATTAAACGCATAGGAGGCGAAGGCTTCCCAGTCTTTCCAAATTTTCTCAAGGATCACAGCATCATGCCCCTTCTCTGCCGCTTGTGAAATGAACTTGGGTTTCATTTTATCAAGGACATCCTTTTGCTTTTTACCCATCGCTTTCCGTAACACGTCTGCTTCACCTTTTGTAAAACCCGCGAGCTTTTGCGACAAAAGCATAACCTGTTCCTGGTAGACCGTAATTCCGTAAGTTTCCTTTAGGTATTCTTCACAAGCTTCAAGATCATACTTAATCTCTTCCTCACCATTCTTACGTCTTACAAAACTCGGTATGTATTCAAGCGGCCCTGGTCTGTAGAGCGCATTCATAGCGATCAGGTCGCCGAACACCGTGGGCTTTAGCTCCTTCATGTATTTCTGCATTCCACTGCTTTCATATTGAAATATGCCTATGGTTTCTCCGCGTTGAAACAACTCATATGTTTTTACATCATCAATAGGGAACCTATCCGGGTCAAGCTCTATCCCCTGGCCCTGTTTCACAAGCTTAACGGTGTCCTTGATGAGGGTAAGCGTTTTAAGCCCTAAAAAATCCATTTTCAGGAGGCCGGCACTTTCTACTACAGAGTTATCAAACTGCGTCACATATAGGTCCGAATCCTTGGCAGTTGCCACCGGTACAAAATTGGTAATATCATCTGGCGTTATGATAACACCGCAGGCGTGTATCCCCGTATTCCGGAGCGAGCCTTCCAATACCTGAGCCTGAAGAATAGTCTCGGCGCTCAGATTTTTAGCAGAGGCCATACTCTTCAGCTCCGAAACCTTCTCATATTCGTCTGCACGCAATGCCTCCTTCAAAGCTTTTTCCTCCAAACTGAAGATCTTCGCCAACTTCATGTTCGGTATCAGCTTCGCAATTTTGTCAGCCTCATATAAGGGTAGATCAAGTACCCTGGCTGTATCCCGGATAGACGACTTCGCAGCCATAGTTCCGTAAGTAATGATCTGGGCAACCTGATTAGCCCCATATTTCCTAATCACATAATCCATTACCCTTCCGCGGCCCTCGTCGTCGAAGTCAATATCAATATCCGGCATTGACACCCGGTCGGGGTTGAGGAAACGCTCAAAAAGAAGATCGTACTTGATCGGATCTATGTTTGTAATCCCGAGACAATAGGCAACTACAGATCCTGCGGCAGAACCCCGCCCCGGCCCTACCGAAACATCAAGCTTCCTTGCCTCAGCGATAAAATCCTGAACAATCAGAAAATAGCCCGGATACCCCGTCTTCTCAATGGTATGCAACTCGAAATCCAGTCTTTCTATGATGTCTGGAGAAAGTTCTCCATATCTGCGCCTGGCACCTTCATAGGTCAGATGTTTGAGATACTTATTTTCACCCCTCTTACCACCATCTGTATCATCTTCTGCAACTACAAATTCCTGTGGGATATCGAACTTAGGTAACAACACCTCGCGGGCCAGCTTGTATGTCTCTATCTTATCAATTACCTCCTGAATATTTGTTATAGCTTCAGGAAGGTCAGAAAAGAGCACCTTCATTTCATCTGAAGACTTGAAATAATATTCCTGATTAGGTAGCCCGTAACGGAACCCCCGTCCCCTGCCTATCTGAGTTGCCTGCTTCTCTCCATCTTTAACACACAAAAGAATATCGTGTGCATTGGCGTCCTTTTTACTGATATAGTAGGTGTTGTTGGTAGCAATCAATTTAATTTCATGCTTTCTAGCCAACGATATCAGTGATGCGTTCACAATATTTTCGTCATCCTGATTATGACGCATGATCTCTATATAGAAGTCTTCTCCAAACACAGACTTCCACCACAACAATGACTCCTCTGCCTGCCTCTCTCCTATATTCAGCAACTTACTCGATACTTCACCATAAAGACTACCGGAAAGGACAATAATGTCTTCTTTATACTGCTCAATAATATGTCGATCGATTCGAGGAACATAATAGAATCCCTTTGTGTAGGCGATCGAAGACATCTTGGCCAGATTATGGTAGCCATTTTTGTTTTTTGCTAAAAAGACAACCTGGTACCCGTCATCCTTCCGCTTCTTATCGGTATGATCGTCGCATACGAAAAATTCGCAGCCAACTATCGGCTTTATAATCGTTTCAGTCGCAGGCTCGCCGTTATTTATAGCGGCAGCATTTTTGGCCTCAGCAATTTTGTTGTGGTTCAGTACCTGACTTACAAAATGGAAAGCACCCATCATATTCGCATGGTCTGTCATAGCTACTGCCGGCATCTTCATGGTAGCTGCAGCTTTTATTAAGGCGGGAATATTGGTTGTAGACTGCAACACAGAAAACTGCGTATGATTATGGAGGTGAGCAAAAACAGCCGTTTTAAGTCTCTCTTGAGCTTCTTTGTCTACTTGCCTGGATACACCATCAGCCGATCTCCCTAAACGCTTCCTGATATCTTCAGAAGCCGCTTTAAGATTCACGTGCTTGAGGCCTACACAGTTAATTAGTCCAGGATTTTGCTCCTTAAACCTCCTCAGATATTCAACGTCCCTTCTTAATTCTTCGGGCTTGAACGCCCCTATTGCGATTAATTGAAGAAAACATCTCGAAGTTGCCTCAACATCTGCAGTGGCATTGTGCGCTTCAGCAAACGGCTCACCAAAAAGGTACTGATGAAGTTCAGTAAGATTGGGCAGTTTGAACTTTCCCCCGCGCCCTCCTGGCAGCTTAATTAATTCAGCTGTAGATTCCGTACAGGTATCGAGAACCGGCAACTGTGAAAGCGGACTCTCCATGCCCAGCCTGAAAAACTCACAGCCCATGATATTTATATCAAAACCAATATTTTGACCAACCACGAAACTTGCTTTGGAAAGTGACTCATTAAATTTGATGAGTACCTCTTTTAAATCAGCACCCTGCTCTTGAGCAAGTTCTGTACATATACCATGGATACGCTCAGCATCGTACGGAATATTAAATCCATCCGGCTTAACAAGAAAATCCTGATTCTCAATGAGCGCTCCAAAATCATCATGCAGCTGCCAAGCAATCTGTATACACCTCGGCCAGTTATCAGTATCAGTAATCGGCGCGTTCCAGTTCCTGGGCAAACCTGTCGTTTCCGTATCAAAAATCAAATACATACCCAAAAATACTGATTTTTTACCGCGTAAAACGGGCGGTTGAAAACTAATTAATGCTGCTGATCCACCAGCTTACCTGTATCATATCCTTTCCGGCTGCACCTGTCGACAATCTCCTGTAATAGCACCTCATCAATTCCGGGCCTGCGTGACATGATAGAAAGATGTTTATACTCAGGATGCCCCACCACCGCGTAAGAGTAATCCTCCGCCAGTTCAATAACCCAGTAATCCAGCTTGAATGGCCAAACAGCCTGAAGCTTAAAATGAGCATTGCCACTGCCGCGAACCACGTACAACTTAGAGCGAAAATATTTCTGATCGTCGCTACCGGGCACTCTATAGGTATTAAATACAGCATAGTATCCATCCGGGTGGATCACATAGGTTTCCGTAGTCTGCCTCCAGTTCCTGCTCATTAAAGTTGGTATCGAATATAGCGTATACCATTTTCCGGCATACATCAAAATATCGACTTTCTGTACAGGTGTGTTATCCATAAAGGCTTTGTAATTTTGCTGATGCAATTAAGCAAATGTAAATTCTTTATGATAAAACCAGCAATAAAGAATAAAGTTTTCAATAGCTTTTGTTATGGTAAATCCATAGTTTAGCGAAATATTAAGCAACCCAAAAAATTCAAACACCATGAAAATAACGGTCGTAGGTGCAGGAGCTGTAGGCGCAACATGTGCCGACAACATCACTAGAAAAGAACTGGCAGAAGAACTTGTTTTGATAGATATAAAAGACGGTTTGGCCGAGGGTAAAGCGATAGACATGATGCAGACGGCTGCTTTGTTGGGCTTTGACACCAAAATAACCGGCGTCACCGGAGATTATAGCATGACTGCGGGCTCATCGGTGGCAGTTATTACTTCCGGACTTCCCCGTAAGCCCGGGATGAGCCGTGAGGAACTCATCGGAATAAATGCCGGTATTGTGAAAAGTGTAGCGGAGAACATACTAAAATATTCTCCCGACGCCATCATCATTGTGATCAGCAATCCTATGGACACTATGACCTATCTCGCGCTTAAATCGTTAGGATTGCCTAAGCAAAGGATTATTGGTATGGGAGGCGCCCTGGACAGTGCCCGCTTTAAATATTACCTAAGTAAGGCGTTAGGATGCAGTCCGAACGACCTCCAGGGATTTGTAATCGGCGGCCATGGAGACACAACAATGATCCCGCTTATCCGGTATGCGACCTACCAAAGCATGCATGTTACGGAGTTACTGGACCAGGAAACCCTGGAGAAGGTTGCAGCTGATACCATGGTCGGCGGAGCTACGCTTACAGCGCTTATAGGAACTTCAGCATGGTATGCTCCCGGAGCAGCCGGCGCTGCATTGGTTGAAAGTATCGTAAGAGACGAGAAAAAGCTGTTTACCTGCTGCGTTTCACTCGAGGGTGAATATGGACAATCGGACATCTGCCTTGGCGTTCCTGTCATCATTGGAAGGAATGGCTGGGAGAAGATCATAGACTACAATTTAAACGAGCAGGAAACCGCTTTGTTTAATAGAAGCGCTCAGGCGGTCCGAAATATGAATAATGTTCTATCTGATATGAAACTGATCTAAATGGGTACCATTACGGTTCCATTAAATATTATCGAATTGGAAGATAGCGGCTTTCATCTTCTTGTTAAAATTACCGTTTTCAAAAAGCAATTCACAGCTGTAGTTGACACAGGTGCATCCAGGTCGGTCTTTGATAAAGCTTTTATTGAGTCGCATTTATCAGACATGAACTATGTCAGCACCACGCAGGCAACCACCCTTTTTACAACCTCTGATACCGTCACCGCAGTCATACCTCAGTTTAGAATAGGCCGCCTGGTTATCAGCGACTACACTGCTGTGGCGCTAGACCTAAGCTCAGTAAACATCGCGTATGAGAGCTTAGGACATAACCCGATTGCAGCAATAATAGGCAGCGATATCTTGTACCGGCACCAAGCCGTGGTCAACTTCCGGAAGCTTAAACTCTACTTAAGCCATATCGCATTCGATAATGAGCTATTTTAAACTCTGATAAATCTCTGTGGCCAGCTTGTGATGCTCGCGCAATACAGGCAAAACTTTTTCTGCGTAATTCCGTACCGAGTTTTCCCGGGCTCTTGCGGCCGACCTAAACAAGTCCAACGTTTTACTATGGTCTTTCACCATCATCTCCATATAGTGTTTATCAAAGGAAGCACCCTTCATCGCCAATAGTTTGTCCATATGCGCCTTTTCCTCAGCAGGGAAGTCAGAGGGCAATAAAATAGATGCCTTTTCAGCCAGCTTCATCAGGTCACTATTCGCTAAAGTGTGGTCTGCCACCATTTTCGCCCCAAACTCTTTAACCCTTTCATCATTTCCCCTCTCCATCGCCACCTTTCCTAAAATAACCTCCATTTTCCCTCCCAGAGCCGCTCGCTTCATAAAAACAGCAGAATCATCGTTCACACCTGCTTCACTCGTTTCATTAACCTCATCAGGCAGACTGTCAGCGTTAGCTGCGGCATCTGCACGGTCACCAAGGCTTGTAGAATCAGCTAAGCGGTCTTCTCTGCCTCCCGCATTATCGCAGGAACTTAACGCGAAAATAAATATTGATACGATAAATGATAAAGCAATAGTCTTCATAGCAAGATTCTTAAATAGCATACTATAAAAACAATCAGCGAGCGCTTTAGTTTGCTGCCATATTATAAAAAAAGCCGCACGAAGCGGCTTTCTTAAAAAATAACATGGAAAACTATGCATCTATTTTGGCGTACTTTGCATTACGTTCTATGAAATCCCTTCTCGGCGCCACGTCATCACCCATCAACATCGAAAAAGTATGATCACATTCGGCAGCATTCTCAATTGTTGCCTGCATCAATGTTCGTGTAGCCGGATTCAGTGTCGTATCCCACAACTGCTCGGCATTCATCTCGCCCAGACCTTTGTAACGCTGCACATGAACGCTCTCCTCTTTACCCGCACCTTTCAAACGCTGTATCGCAGCATCGCGCTGCTGGTCGTTCCAGCAATATTCAAATTCCTTCCCCTTCTTAACCTGATAAAGCGGCGGCGCAGCGATATACACATAACCAGCTTCAATCAAAGCTTTCATATATCTGAAAAAGAAGGTTAAAATAAGGGTAGTGATGTGTGAACCGTCAATATCAGCATCGGTCATAATAATGATCTTGTGGTACCTCAGCTTGGTCAAATTAAGCGCTTTATCATCCTCCGGTGTACCGATACTTACACCAAGGGCAGTAAACATGTTTTTGATCTCGTCATTTTCATAGATCTTGTGCTCCATCGCCTTCTCCACATTCAGAATCTTACCTTTCAAAGGCAATATGGCTTGAAAATTACGGTCACGACCTTGCTTGGCGGTTCCTCCCGCCGAATCACCCTCTACCAGATAAATCTCGCACTTCGCCGGATCGTTATCTGAACAGTCAGCCAGCTTTCCAGGTAAACCGGAGCCCCCCATCACGCTCTTACGTTGAACCATCTCCCGTGCCTTACGTGCCGCAGCTCTGGCAGTAGCCGCCAGGATCACTTTATTTACAATCGCCCGGGCTTCCTTTGGATATTCCTCAAGGTAATTCCCTAAAGCTTCCCCTACAGCCACGTCAACTGCCCCCATTACCTCGGAGTTACCTAGTTTCGTCTTTGTCTGACCCTCGAACTGAGGCTCCTGAACCTTTACCGAAACCACAGCAGTCAAACCCTCTCTGAAGTCATCACCGGTTATCTCAAACTTGACATTCTTGAGCAATCCTGACTTATCTGCATAAGCCTTCAGGGTACGTGTCAGGCCGCGTCTGAAACCGGCAATATGTGTACCCCCCTCATGCGTATTGATGTTATTTACGTAGGAGTGAACATTTTCAGCATAACTGTCATTGTATTGCATAGCCAGCTCTACAGGGATTCCATTTTTTATCCCTTCCACATAGATAGGCGACTCAATTAATGACGGCCTGTTCCCGTCCAGGAACTGAACAAACTCCTTAAGTCCACCTTCTGAATAAAAAAGCTCGGTAAGAAAATTGCCATTTTCGTCAACTTCGCGTTCATCAGTCAGCGTCAGTTTAATGCCTTTGTTCAGAAACGAAAGTTCGCGTAATCTGGAAGCCAGCGTATCGTAGCGATATTCTAACGTCTGAGTAAAGATTTCCGGATCAGGCTGAAACGTCTGAATGGTACCTGTCCTGTCAGATGTACCGATTTCTTTTACATCAAAAAGAGGCTTACCACGCTCATACTCCTGGGTAAAGATTTTTCCCTCACGATGAACAACGGTTTTTACGTGTGTAGACAGTGCGTTAACACAACTTACCCCAACACCATGCAAACCACCTGAAACCTTGTAAGTATCCTTATCAAATTTACCGCCGGCATGAAGTACAGTCATAACGATCTCCAGAGCAGACTTTCCTTCCTTTTTATTGATTCCTGTCGGAATACCCCGTCCGTTATCTTCAACAGTGATGGAATTTCCCTGATGTATAGTAACAACAATATCAGTACAGTAGCCCGCCAAAGCTTCGTCAATTGAATTGTCCACCACCTCATAAACCAGGTGGTGCAACCCCTTTACTCCGGTGTCGCCTATATACATAGAAGGGCGCTTACGCACCGCTTCTAAACCTTCCAACACCTGTATATTGTCTGCCGAATAATTTGATTTTGAATCTAGTTCTTCGCTCATATTTTTTATAAAAAATTAAACTCAAAAATAACGAAAATATGCCTCAATAAGGCAAATGTGGATAACTATTTAAGCTAAAAAGCGCGACGTATAAATCAAAAAACCGCACTTTATTAGGATACTAGATTTGAAATTTTATATTTGCTCCACTTATGCCTCATGGGAGAAATGAGTTGATTAATTTAACGAATAATGAAAATTACAAATCGAATTAGTAGTCTTGCCGCCGTCGCAATAGTTTCAGTGGTAGCGGCATGCGGAAGTAAGGAGCAAAAGGAAGCTTCCTCGAAACCAGTTGACGCAAAAACGGAAGTGTCTCAGCAAATTGTTTACGTAAATTCTGACACGCTACTAGCAAAATATCAGTACTTCAAAGACATGAAACTGAAGCTTGAAACCAAGGCTAAGGCAGCCCAGGGCGACATGGCAGCAAAGGGACAGGCATTTCAGCGTGAAGTAGCACAGTATCAGCAGCAGGCAAACACCATGGCTGCAGATCAACGCGCGGCGACTGAAGAACGTCTCAAACGCAAAGAGCAGGAACTTGGGGCTTATCAGCAAAACGCTGGTCAGGCTTTACAAACGGAGCAGGCAGCAGAAAACGAAAAGCTTTACGACAAAATTGCGGATTACCTGAAAGAGTACGCCAGAAAAAAAGGATATAAAATGGTACTTACCTATTCCAAGGGAAACAGCGCTATTTTGTTCGCAGATGAAAGCCTCGACGTGACCAACGAAGTGATCAAAGGATTAAATGACGGATATAAAAAGTAATTTGACATTCTCTTTATAACGAAGCCGGCATCTACCCATGCCGGCTTCGTTGTTTACAGGAACTATTGAGGAACAAATTTTGCTTGAACGCTGACGATGGAATATCTCGACAGGATCAGGATGGAACTGGATTTATGGCAACGGCAGCTATCCAGTCCCCCTTCAGCATTCGATCATTTGGCTGCACGCGTCCAGAAAAAGATAAACAACTACATACCCGAGAAGGTGCACAACGCCGTTACCGCCGCAATAAAGGGATTGGTTAAAACCGTTTTGTTCGGCGCCACACACCTGTCGGCAGCCCCACCGCACGGTACAACCAGTCTGATACACCGCGAAGCACTTATTAAAGACAGGATCGATAGTTATGCAAAAGGCAGCGCTGCTGAAGGTGGGCTCGCCGGTGCTGGTGGTTTCGTAACGAGTATGGCCGACTTTCCGATACTCATCGGCATCAAAATTAAACTCTTATTCGAAATAGCCACACTTTACGGATTTGACATATCTGATTTCCGCGAACGCTTGTACATATTACACATATTCCAACTTGCATTTTCCAGCACAAAAGGCACACAGAATATTTACCAGAAGATGCAAAAATGGGACGAAAGAATTCTTGATATTCCTGATGCGGATAATTTCGACTGGAAAACCTTTCAGCAAGAATATCGTGACTACATAGATATAGCCAAATTGGCGCAGGTCCTTCCCGTTGTGGGTGCGGCGGTAGGTGCAATAGCGAACTTCAAACTGGTGAAAAAGCTAGGCAAAACTGCTATGCAGGCTTACCGGATGAGATTACTTGGCAATGCACATCATTCCGAATCGCCTTCTTCGAACATTCCCTGAATAAGATCGTCGGTCTCGCGGCGGTCTTTTTTTGTAGGTCGACCGGAACCACGGTCGCGGCGCAGCGCGGGCGCATGAAACACTGACTTAAACGCATGTGTTTCCTCTACCGGCGTGATATCTTTATATTTAGTTAAAGCGATCTTAGATTCCGCACGATTGTAAAGTAAATCAACCACCTCTATAACCTTTCGTTCGATACCCTTTGAAACCTGATAAACGTCGCCGATCTTTACAATTGCGGATGGCTTCACGTTCTGTCCCTTTAGCTTTATTCTACCCGCTTTGCAGGCTTCTGTGGCCAGACTTCTTGTTTTAAAAAGTCTGATCGCCCATAAATATTTATCAATCCGTAGTTTTTCCTGCTCAGCCATAAAAAATCAAAAATACGATGTGCTCTACATAAAATTCGTTTATTTTGTCAAAAAAACAATCTTAGAAATGATAGCAGATTTAAAAAAGTTGGTTGAAGCGGCATGGGAAGACAGAACTTTACTAGAGTATAACGAATATTGTGAAGCGATCGAAACCGTAATTATGCAGTTAGATCAAGGCGAACTGCGTGTTGCCGAACCCGTTTTGAATTCATGGGGAATAAACGAATGGATTAAGAAGGCGGTAATCCTTTACTTCCCTATCAGAGAAATGAAGGTTACCGAAGTCGGACCCTTCGTTTTCCACGATAAGATGAAACTTAAAACCAATTACAAGGAACTTGGTGTACGCGTGGTTCCTGGAGCGAGCGCAAGATACGGCGCTTACTTGTCTAAAGGCGTAATTATGATGCCGTCATACGTTAACATCGGTGCCTATGTAGACGAAGGTACCATGGTGGATACCTGGGCTACCGTGGGCTCCTGCGCACAAATTGGCAAACACGTTCACTTGAGTGGCGGGGTTGGCATTGGCGGCGTTCTGGAGCCGGTACAGGCAGCACCCGTAATTATAGAAGACAATTGTTTCCTTGGGTCGAGAGCCATTGTTGTTGAAGGTGTTAAAGTTGAAAAGGAAGCTGTGTTGGGGGCAAATGTAGTGCTAACAGCGTCTACAAAGATCATCGACGTGACCGGCGCTGAACCCGTGGAATACAAAGGAGTTGTACCGGCCCGATCGGTAGTTATACCTGGATCGTACTCAAAAAAGTTCCCTGCCGGCGAATATCAAGTACCTTGCGCACTTATTATAGGGCAGCGTAAGGAATCGACCGACAAAAAGACATCGCTTAACGATGCGTTAAGAGAAAACAACGTAGCGGTATAACATGATAAGTATTGGTTTTGATGGGAAAAGGGCGACAAATAATTTAACCGGACTAGGAAACTACAGTCGCTCGTTAATCTCAGGTTTGATTGAGCATTTCCCTCAAAACCAGTACTTCTTGTATACCCCCAAAATTAAAGATCATCCGCAAATCGCTCGCTTCCTAAACGCTAACGGGCTCACGGTGGTCAACCCGCCATCCGCAGGGCCAATGTGGCGCTTACTTCGCCTTAAAAAAAATCTTGTTTCTGACGGGGTATCCGTGTTCCACGGACTGAGCCACGAGCTGCCAATCGGACTGAACAAAGTGGGGATTGCATCGGTTGTTACCATCCACGACCTTATATTCCTGAAATTCCCGCAGTACTTCAATACCGTCGACCGATGGATATATACATGGAAATGTCGGTATGCCTGTCGTAACGCCGACCGTATTGTAGCAATTAGTGAATCTACGAAGCGGGATATAGTCAGCCACTTTAATGTACGACCCGAAAAAATTGACGTGGTTTACCAAAGTTGCGACGACTCTTTCAAGAGGGTTTCCACGGATGAATCAAAGCAAAATGCCCTTAGGAAGTATCGTTTACCCAAGCAGTTTATCCTTTGTGTAGGCACCATAGAAGAGCGAAAAAATTTAAAAATCTTGATAAAGGCATTGCCCTTGGTAGAACCGCCGATCAAACTCGTTGTGATAGGCAGGCAAACAGTTTACTATAAGGATGTGCTTAAAGAAATAGAACTTTTGGGTTTGCAAGACAGCGTGCTATTTCTTCAGGATGTGTCGTTTGCAGATCTTCCCTCCATTTACCAGCTTGCTGAATTATTTGTGTATCCCTCCCTGTACGAAGGGTTTGGAATTCCAATTATCGAAGCACTGTTCTCTGGCATACCTGTGATCGCAGCAAAAGGATCCTGCCTGGAAGAAGCAGGCGGACCAGACAGTATCTATGTCGACCCCCGGGACGAGAAAGCACTCTCGCTGGCAATAAACAACGTATTGCGTTCAGCTGAACTCCGTAAAGAGATGTCATCGAAAGGTTTGGATTTCGCCCAGCGATTTAACAATCAAATAATAGCAAACGATCTGATGAATATCTATGCCATTGCGGCGGCCAAATACAAACACCAGAGCCATGTTAAAATCTGAAATTGAAATAGCTTTAAATGTATTGAAAAGTGGAGGCGTACTCTTGTATCCCACTGATACGGTTTGGGGAATTGGTTGCGATGCAACGAATGCTGAAGCTGTTGCAAAAATTAATAAGATAAAGGGACGCCCTGAGGACAAAAGCTTTATCATTTTACTAGATACAGTCAACAAATTACAAAGCTATGTTTCTGAGGTACCTGAGGTTGCATACGATTTGATCGAATACGCTGAAAGACCGCTCACGGTAATATTTTCAGGAGCAAGAAACTTAGCCGAAAACGTGATAAACAAAGATGGAAGCGTCGGAATCCGGATTGTGAAACACGACTTTTGCACCCAGCTCATACAAAGATTTCGAAAACCTATCGTCTCTACATCAGCGAATTTAGCCGGGTTGCCTACTCCTGCTTTTTTTAACGAGATAGATGAGCAGATCAAATCGGCCGTTGATCATGTTGTAGACTGGGAGCAGGAATTGAGTGTTCATAAAAAGCCTTCTACCATAGTAAAATTGGGCGCCGGAGGGCAATTTTCCTTTATCAGAAGGTAAGTTTTGCTACTTTTGCTCCTCGTCATGAAATATCATCTAGAGAATCCGGTCTTTAAAATACTCGCATCAATAGCAGATCGTAAGTCTATTGAGGCATACGTAGTTGGAGGCTACGTCCGCGATATATTCCTGAAAAGACCGTCGAAGGATATTGATGTGGTTGTCTTGGGAAATGGAATTGAATTTGCGGAGCTTGTTGGCATTGAATTAAATACACGTGTATCCGTGTTTAAAAACTTCGGTACGGCAATGCTAAGATTTAACGACCTTGACATAGAATTCGTTGGGGCAAGAAAAGAGTCGTATCGCACTGATTCACGCAAGCCCATTGTTGAGAATGGTTCCATTCAAGACGATCAGTTACGACGTGATTTTACAATAAACGCGCTTGCATTCGCGCTTAACGGAGAGAATTTCGGTAAGCTCGTCGACCCATTCAATGGAATTTCGGATTTAAAAAGCAAGCTGATCCGAACGCCTCAGGATCCTGAAATCACGTTTTCCGACGATCCGCTGCGTATGCTCCGTGCTATCCGGTTCGCCAGCCAGTTAGGCTTCACAATTGATCAGGCTGCCTTGGACGCAATCAAGCTACATAAAGAACGGATAACGATCGTGTCAAAAGAACGAATCACCGACGAGCTGAATAAAATTATTCTCTCCGCAAAACCGTCTGTTGGCTTTAAGCATCTCTTCAACTCCGGCCTGCTGCACATTATATTCCCGCAAATGGCGAACTTGCATGGAGTAGATATCATTGATAATAAAGGTCACAAAGATAACTTTTATCACACGCTGCAGGTTCTGGACAATATAGCCGCCACTACCGACGATTTATGGCTGCGCTGGGCTGCAATTCTTCATGACATCGCAAAGCCCGCCACTAAGCGGTTCGAGAAGGGCCAGGGCTGGACTTTCCACGGGCATGAAGACAAAGGTGCGCGAATGGTCCCGCACATATTTGCACAGCTAAAGCTTCCTCTTAATGAAAAGATGAAGTTCGTTCAAAAACTTGTTCAATTACATCTCCGGCCCATTGTCCTGGCGCAAGAGGTGGTTACCGACTCGGCTGTGAGGCGACTTCTGTTTGATGCAGGTGAAGATATTGAGAGTCTGATGAAGCTTTGCAACGCTGATATCACCACAAAGAATGAATATAAGATCAAGAAGTATCGCAAGAATTTCGAACTCGTTAAGCAAAAGCTGATAGACGTCGAAGAAAGAGACAAAATTCGTAATTGGCAACCGCCCATAACGGGCAATGACATCATGCAGGTATTCGGACTTAAAGAAGGCAGGGAAGTGGGAATCATAAAGAAAGCAATCAGGGAAGCAATCCTTGAGGGCGACATCACAAATACTTACGAGGATGCATTGCAATTCATGCTGCAGGAGGGCAAAAAAATAGGCTTGGTACCAGTATCTCGCACCAACAAATTGTAGAAAGTATAATTTTATTTTAATTTTACAGCTTGAAAACAACCACAAATGGCAATTTACAGATTCAGAGTTAGTTTCGAAGATTTCGATGAAGTAGTACGGGAAATAGATATTAAATCAAATCAAACATTTGAGGATCTTCACCGGGCAATCCACAGATCTACTGGATATGCTGCCGAAAAATCGTCTTCCTTTTTTGTGAGTACAGACAATTGGATCAAGGGTGACGAGATTGCCTTTATGCCCAGCCAGCGGAAAATCGATCGTGGAGTGGCATCAATGGAGAAATCAAAACTGAGTAATTTCATTGAGGACCCGCATCAAAAGTTCTATTATATCTACGATTTTGACAGGCCTTTCGACTTTCATGTAGAACTCATTAAAATCATACTGGAGACTGACCCGAATATTGAATATCCGGTGCTTATCAAGAGCACAGGTGAAGCACCGAAGATCATTGATAAGAACAATCTTGGTACAGTTGCGATGTCTGCCAGCACAACCTCTTCGGATTTTGATTTCCTGAATGAGATGGATTTCATCCCGGAAGATACTGAGGAACTCGAAGCGATGGACGGAAGAGGGATCAATACTGAAGATAAATCTGACGAAAGCGACGAAGCTGAAGACGACGAGTTTTCAGATAATGAAAATTACGAAGAAGAGGACTACAACAACAGCCGGGAGGACGATTATTAGTCCTCCTATGGACACTAAAAAAACACTTGTTGTCGTTGTAGGGCCTACCGCAATTGGTAAAACTGCACTGGCCATTCAACTCGCAAATTTTTACGCTACCGAAATTGTTTCTGCAGATTCCCGGCAGTTTTACCGGGAAATGAGTATCGGTACGGCGAAGCCATCGAACGAAGAACTAGCTGCAGCACCTCATCATTTTATCAATTCTCATAGCATTACAGAGCTGTTCAGTACTGGCGATTTTGAAGTATCGGCACTGGCGCTTATGGAGCGCTTATTTCTTACCAAAGATATTTTGATTATGGTGGGCGGGTCTGGCCTCTATATTGATTCGGTTACACGGGGCTTAGATGATCTCCCGGCGACAGATTTGGAAATCAGAGCTCAACTAAATCAGGAGCTAGCCGACTTTGGACTTGAAGGAATCAGGGAGAAACTGAGAGTTTGCGATCCGGAGTATTATCAGAAAGTTGATCAGTCAAACCCACAGCGCATTATCAGAGGGCTGGAATTCTTTTTATCAACAGGCAAAAAACTCTCCTCATTTCAAACGAATACGAAAAAGTCCAGACCCTTCAATATTGTAAAAATTGGTCTCGATATGGACCGTAATAAACTCTATGAGCGAATCAATAAAAGAGTGGATCTGATGATCTCTGCCGGCCTGCTCGAAGAAGTTAGAAACCTGGTACATCATAGAGGATACAACGCATTGAATACTGTAGGTTACACCGAGCTATTTGACTACCTAGACCACCAGATGTCATTCGAGGATGCGGTTGAAAAGATCAAACAAAATACCAGGCGCTTCGCAAAACGGCAACTGACCTGGTTCAGAAAGGATCAGGAGATCATTTGGTTTAATCCCCATCAAACCGATCTCATCATCGACACGCTCAATACAAGGCTGCGTTAGGCTTGCGCTGTCGGACCGCCGAAGTTTAACGGGAAACCTGTTTGCTCTTCAGAGGCCTTTATGCGGCCGTTTATGGCCTCAAACTTCTTAATATTATCTTCCATTGCCGAGAGGAGACGCTTGGCATGCTCCGGTGTTAAAATTATTCTAGACTTAACCCGGGCTTTTGGCACTCCTGGCATCACCCTGATAAAATCAAGGACAAATTCAGTATTGGAATGTGTAATAATAGCTAGGTTGGAAAAGATACCTTCAGCTACCTCTTCGGACAGTTCAATATTCAACTGATTTTCGGGATTTTGTTCTTCCATATCGCAAACTTAGACAATTGGGCTGAATTAAAACACCCATATATTACAATACATAAAAAAAGCCCCCCAAACTCTTAAAGCAAGGGGGGCCTTCAATATTAATTTGGCTTAAGCCTCTTCTTCCTGTTTTGAAGCGAGCAACTTGTCGTATTCTTCTTGAGAACCTACGATTATTCTCTCGTAGCCGCGTACACCAGTACCTGATGGTATAAGGTGACCAACGATTACGTTTTCCTTTAAGCCAAGCATCTCATCGCGCTTACCAGCAATGGCTGCCTCATTCAGTACTTTAGTAGTTTCCTGGAAAGATGCTGCTGAAATAAACGATTTGGTACCTAAGGATGCCCTCGTGATACCCTGAAGCATAGAGCTTGCGGTTGCAGACCTTGCATCGCGCACTTCAATCTGCTTCAAATCTTTACGCTTCAGTTGAGAGTTTTCATCTCTTAACTTCCGTAGAGACAAGATCTGACCTGGTTTTACCGTAGTTGAATCACCTGCGTCAACAACAACCTTCTTGTCATATATAGCGTCATTCTCATTCATAAAATCCCAACGGTCTACCGAGTTGTTTTCCAGGAAGCTTGTATCTCCCGGATCCTCGATATGTACCTTCTGCATCATCTGGTGAACAATCACCTCAAAATGCTTGTCGTTGATTTTTACACCCTGTAAGCGGTAAACTTCCTGAATACCGTTTACAAGATATTCCTGAACTGCCGCAGGGCCCTTAATTGCAAGAATATCTGCAGGAGAAATCGAACCATCCGACAATGGCATACCTGCTTTCACAAAGTCATTGTCCTGAACCAGGATATGTTTTGAAAGCGGAACAAGATACTTCTTGATCTCGCCATCCTTAGACTCGATGGTAATCTCACGGTTACCCCGCTTCACACCACCAAGGCTTACTACACCGTCGATCTCTGTTACTACAGCAGGGTTTGAAGGATTACGGGCTTCGAAAAGTTCGGTTACACGTGGCAAACCACCTGTAATATCCCGTGTTTTTCCAGTTGCCCGAGGTATCTTCACCAAAATCTGTCCGGGCTGTACCATATCACCTTCATCAATGGCAATGTGCGCACCAACAGGGATGTTATAGTTACGGATCAGCTCACCCTTCTTATCTACCACACGAACTGACGGGTTCTTGGTTTTGTCTCTGGTATCGATAATCACTTTTTCACGGTGACCAGTCTGCTCGTCTGATTCTTCGCGGAAAGTAACACCTTCGACAATAGCGTCGAATTCAATCTTTCCGGCAAATTCAGAAATGATCACGGCGTTATAAGGATCCCATGAGCAGATCTTATCACCTTTAGACACTTTCGCTCCGTCCTCTACAAACAGGAATGAACCATAAGGAATATTATTGGTCATGATGACTTTTCCCGTACCTGGTTCAACGATCTTAAACTCACCTGAACGACCCAGAACAATCTGAACATCGCCTTCTTCAGTCTTCGTTTCAACTGTCCTTACGTTCTCGTACTCAACAATACCGTCAAACTTCGCTGTAAGCTGAGACTCTGCCGCAATGTTTGACGCGGTACCACCCACGTGGAAAGTACGAAGTGTAAGCTGAGTACCCGGTTCACCGATAGACTGCGCAGCAATTACGCCGACAGCCTCACCACGTTGCACCCGTTTACCAGTAGCAAGGTTACGTCCGTAGCAAAGTGCACAGACACCTCTTTCGTTTTCGCATGTTAATACCGACCGTATTTCGATACCTTCAAGCGGAGATTCCTCAATGGCCTTGGCAATATCCTCATCAATATCCTGACCGGCTGCTACAAGCAATGAACCATCTAAAGGATTGAATACATCATGAAGTGAAATGCGGCCCAATATCCTGTCATACAATGGTTCTACGATATCCTCATTATCCTTAAGCGCAGTGGTGTACATACCTCTTAAGGTGCCACAGTCCTCAGAATTCACGATCATATCCTGAGCAACATCGTGCAAACGACGCGTCAGATAACCCGCATCAGCAGTCTTCAACGCAGTATCCGCCAAACCTTTACGGGCACCGTGAGTAGAGATAAAGTACTCGAGTACCGACAAGCCTTCCTTAAAGTTAGACAAAATCGGGTTCTCAATAATCTCACCACCAGAACCGGATTTTTGTGGCTTCGCCATCAATCCCCTCATTCCGCAAAGCTGACGAATCTGCTCCTTAGAACCCCTCGCACCAGAATCAAGCATCATATACACAGAGTTGAAACCCTGGTTGTCGCTAGACAACTGATTCATCACATACGAAGTAAGACGGTTATTGATACGGGTCCAGATATCGATGATCTGATTATATCGCTCGTTATTGGTAATGAATCCCATGTTATAGTTATTCCTTACCTCTTCAACTTCAGCCGAAGCCTGCTCTAAAAGCGCATGCTTTTCAACCGGGATGTTTACATCCTGCAGGTTAAATGACAATCCACCTCTGAATGCCATCTGGAACCCAAGTTCTTTAATATCATCAAGGAACTTAGATGCACGGGCCATACCGGTAATTTTAACTACCTCACCAATAATGTCACGGAGTGACTTCTTAGTTAATAGTTCATTGATATAGCCGACCTCATCAGGCACCATCTGGTTAAATAAAACCCGGCCCACAGTAGTATCGATAAGTTTGTTTACGATACTTCCGTCCTGCTCCTTAACATTTACTTTTACTTTTATAAACGCATGAAGATCAACTTTCTTCTCATTGTAAGCGATAATAACCTCTTCCGGAGAATAGAAAATGGCGTCCTGACCTTTAACTACACGCTTTTCATCAGTTCTGCGGCCTTTAGTTATATAATAGAGACCCAAAACCATATCCTGAGATGGTACGGTGATAGGTGTACCATTCGCAGGGTTAAGAATATTATGCGCAGCAAGCATCAGTACCTGTGCCTCTAATATAGCGGCGTGACCAAGCGGAAGGTGAACAGCCATCTGGTCACCGTCAAAATCCGCGTTAAACGCAGTACACACCAGCGGGTGCAACTGAATGGCCTTACCCTCTACAAGTTTTGGCTGGAACGACTGAATACCTAGTCTGTGCAACGTAGGTGCCCTGTTCAGTAATACAGGGTGTCCTTTAAGGACATTCTCCAATATATCCCAAACCAGTGGGTCTTTTCTGTCAACAATCTTCTTGGCTGATTTTACAGTTTTAACCACACCGCGTTCAATCATCTTACGAATGATAAACGGTTTGTAAAGTTCAGCAGCCATGTCTTTAGGCAAACCACACTCATGGAGTTTAAGATTAGGCCCAACGACAATAACCGAACGTGCGGAATAGTCGACACGCTTACCCAATAAGTTCTGACGGAAACGACCTTGCTTACCTTTCAGAATATCTGATAAAGATTTCAAAGCACGGTTACCTTCAGTTTTAACCGCATTAACTTTCCGTGAGTTATCAAATAATGAGTCAACCGCCTCTTGAAGCATACGCTTCTCGTTACGGAGAATCACCTCCGGCGCTTTGATCTCAATCAGACGCTTCAAGCGGTTATTACGAATAATAACACGACGGTAAAGATCATTTAAGTCTGATGTAGCAAAACGGCCGCCTTCCAAAGGAACAAGAGGACGCAATTCAGGCGGAATAACCGGAACGATCTTGATGATCATCCACTCAGGGTTATTCTCAATGCGTGTTTTTGAACCGCGGAACGCTTCTACAACCTGCAAACGCTTCAAAGCCTCGTTTTTACGTTGCTGAGAAGTTTCGTTTGCAGCCTGGTGACGCAAATTATAAGACAAAGTATCCAGATCAATGCGCTTAAGAAGGTCTTCAAGTGCTTCAGCACCCATCTTCGCGATGAACTTATTTGGATCCTTATCATCAAGATACTGATTCTCTTTTGGCAACTTATCCAGTAAATCAAGATACTCCTCTTCAGTAAGGAAATCCATGTATTGGATACCTTCGTCAGCCATCAGACCCGGTTGTATTACCACATAACGCTCGTAGTAAATGATCAAGTCCAGTCTCTTAGTCGGCAAACCAAGTAAGTAACCGATTTTGTTTGGCAATGAACGGAAATACCAGATATGTGCTACCGGAACAACCAGGTTGATATGCCCCATACGCTCACGACGTACCTTCTTCTCAGTTACCTCCACACCACAACGGTCGCAAACAATCCCCTTGTAACGGATGCGCTTATATTTACCGCAATGGCACTCGTAATCCTTCACCGGACCAAAAATACGCTCGCAAAACAAGCCATCACGCTCAGGCTTGTAGGTCCGGTAGTTAATCGTCTCTGGTTTCAGCACCTCACCACTTGAACGCTCCAGAATAGCTTCAGGCGAAGCCAGACTGATCGTAATCGAAGTAAAGTTGCTTTTTAATTTATTATCCTTTTTATAAGACATAGTTCTTTTATTTGAATACCGGATAAGGTTTGCTGCCGAAGAACAACCTCCAGCAGCAAACCCTACCGAATATTAGTCTAAAGTAATATCTAAACCTAAACCACGTAATTCGTGAACCAATACGTTGAAAGATTCCGGAACACCTGGAGTTGGCAGATTTTCGCCTTTTACGATCGCCTCGTAAGTCTTAGCCCTTCCGATAACATCATCAGACTTCACAGTCAAGATCTCCTGAAGGATGTTTGCCGCACCAAATGCTTCAAGTGCCCAAACCTCCATCTCACCGAAACGCTGACCACCGAACTGGGCTTTACCACCCAATGGTTGTTGTGTAATCAATGAGTATGGTCCGATAGACCTTGCGTGCATCTTGTCGTCAACCATGTGTCCAAGTTTCAGCATATAGATGATCCCTACTGTGGTCGGCTGGTCAAACTTCTCACCCGTCAAACCATTGTTCAGGTAAGTTCTGCCCGACGCAGGTAAACCGGCTTTCGCAATCCACTCTTCCACCTCATCATGCTTAGCACCATCAAAAATCGGTGTTGCAAACTTCACGCCCAACTCTTTACCAGCCCAAGCCAATACAGTCTCGTAAATCTGACCAAGGTTCATACGCGAAGGTACACCAAGCGGGTTCAGTACAATGTCCACAGGAGTGCCGTCTTCAAGGAATGGCATATCTTCATCACGTACAATACGTGCCACAATACCCTTGTTTCCGTGACGTCCGGCCATCTTATCACCGACTTTCAATTTACGTTTCTTAGCCACATAAACCTTAGCCATCTGAACAATACCCGATGGAAGTTCGTCTCCAACGCTGATAGCAAACTTATCGCGTTTGTAAGCGCCAAGTTCTTCGTTTACACGAATACCATAGTTATGGAGAAGCATTTTTATCTGCTCATTTTTATCATCGTCAGTAGTCCACTTATATGGATTAATATGCGCGTATTCAAGCTCCGAAAGACTCTTTTGCGTAAACTTGGCACCCTTAGGGAACAACAGCTCTTTATAGACGTTGTACACACCCTGTGAAGTTTTGCCATTTACGATCACGAACAACTTATCCACAAGCTCGTTCTTAAGATTCTGCATAGCCAGTTCATACTTCTTATCGAGTTTTTCGATGGCCGACTTCTCTTCTGCTTTAGTGGTTTTCTTAGCCCTTGAGAAAAGCTTGGTGTCAATAACCACACCTTTAATTGAAGGTGGCGTTTTTAACGAAGCATCCTTTACGTCACCAGCTTTGTCGCCAAAGATCGCACGCAACAATTTCTCTTCCGGCGACGGATCCGACTCACCCTTAGGTGTAATCTTACCGATCAGGATATCGCCCTCTTTTACTTCAGCACCAATACGGATAATACCAGTCTCATCCAGATCCTTAGTCGCTTCTTCAGACACGTTCGGTATATCCGGTGTCAGCTCTTCTTCACCGCGTTTTGTATCACGGACTTCAAGTTCAAACTCCTCGATATGCAATGAAGTAAAGATATCCTCACGAACGATCCTTTCGTTAATTACAATCGCATCCTCGAAGTTGTAACCCTGCCAAGGCATGAAAGCTACCTTCAGGTTCCGCCCTAAAGCAAGTTCACCGTCCTGAGTAGCGTAACCCTCACAAAGTACCTGACCTTTAACAACCCGCTGACCCTTTTTAACAATCGGTTTCAGGTTGATACAAGTATTCTGGTTGGTCTTCTTAAATTTAATCAGCTTATATGTCTTGCTGTCACCCTCAAAAGATACCAGGCGATCGTTATCATCGCGCTCATATTTAATGACGATCTCGTTCGCATCAACATACTCAACTACACCATCTCCCTCAGCATTGATAAGTGTTCTGGAGTCACGTGCTACGCGTCCTTCCAGACCGGTACCTACAATAGGAGCCTCCGGGCGAAGCAACGGCACCGCCTGGCGTTGCATGTTCGATCCCATCAAAGCCCTGTTCGCATCATCATGCTCCAGAAAAGGAATCAAAGATGCCGCTATCGAAGTAATCTGGTTAGGAGCTACGTCCATCAGATCAAGCTTCTCCGGTTCGATAATCGGGAAGTCACCCTCATAACGTGCTTTTACACGCGGGGTAACAAAATTACCTTTGTCGTCATATTCGGCGTTAGCCTGAGCAATTGTCTTTCCGTCTTCATCTTCTGCCGACAGGTAAATAACAGGCTCATCAACAGCAACGATACCATTGTCTACGCGTTTGTACGGCGTCTCAATAAAACCAAGGTTATTGATCTTGGCATGCACGCACAGTGACGAGATCAAACCGATGTTTGGTCCCTCAGGAGTTTCAATAGTACACAAACGACCGTAGTGCGTATAGTGAACGTCACGAACCTCGAAACCTGCACGCTCCCTGGATAGACCACCCGGACCTAAAGCCGAAAGACGACGCTTATGCGTAATCTCCGCCAGCGGGTTAGTCTGATCCATAAACTGTGACAACTGGTTGGTTCCAAAGAACGAATTTATCACCGACGATAAAGTACGTGCGTTGATCAGATCAGTTGGGGTAAATACCTCATTGTCGCGGATGTTCATACGCTCACGGATGGTACGTGCCATACGGGCAAGACCTACGCCAAACTGCGCATATAACTGCTCGCCAACCGTACGAACACGACGGTTAGACAAGTGGTCGATATCATCCACCTCCTCTTTCGAGTTGATCAGCTTGATCAGGTATTTAACGATCGCAATAATATCCGCTTTTGTCAACACCTTAACATGATCAGGCGTATCCATTTTCAACTTGCGGTTGATCCTGTAACGTCCTACATCACCTAAATCATAACGCTTGTCAGAGAAAAACAAACGCTCAATGATACCTCTAGCAGTTTCCTCATCAGGTGGTTCTGCATTACGCAGTGCACGATAGATGTTTTCAACGGCTTCCTTTTCAGAGTTGGAAGTATCCTTTTGTAAAGTATTATATATAATCGTATAATCAGCTTGGCTGGCACCATCATCTTTAGATAAGATGATCGTCTTAACACCAGCGTCGATGATCATGTCAATATGGTCGTCTTCTAAGATAGTGTCCCTGTCCAGGATCACCTCGTTACGATCAATAGATACAACTTCTCCGGTATCCTCATCTACAAAATCTTCAACCCACTTTCTTAACACCCTTGCAGCAAGCTTGCGACCGATAAACTTCTTCAATCCTGACTTGCTCACCTTAACCTCATCGGCCAGGTCAAACAATTCCAGAATGTCTTTATCTGAATCGTAACCGATGGCACGAAGCAGGGTGGTAACCGGGAACTTTTTCTTACGATCGATATAGGCATACATGACGTTGTTTACGTCTGTAGCAAATTCAATCCATGATCCTTTAAACGGAATTACACGGGCAGAGTAAAGTTTAGTCCCGTTAGTGTGACGGCTCTGGCCGAAAAACACACCTGGCGACCTGTGCAATTGAGATACAATTACACGCTCTGCACCGTTAATCACGAAAGTACCCTTAGGAGTCATATAAGGTATGGTTCCCAGGTATACGTCTTGAATAATGGTTTCAAAATCTTCGTGTTCCGCATCATTACATGAAAGCTTAAGCTTAGCCTTCAACGGAACACTGTAAGTCAATCCTCTGTCAATGCATTCTGCAATGTCATAACGTGGTGGATCGATAAAATAATCCAGAAACTCCAGAACAAAAATGTTCCTGGAATCTGTGATCGGAAAATTCTCAGCAAACACCTTAAATAACCCCTCAGTATGACGGTTATCAGAAGTAGTTTCAATCTGAAAAAATTCTCTGAATGATTGCAACTGCACATCTAGAAAATCGGGATAATCTATGACATGCTTACTACGTGCAAAATTTACTCTTTGGTCGACTTTATTTGCCAATGGACTAAAGTTAAATTACTTTAAGAATAAACTATTTGTTTGGTTAGCCGCAAAACGATTTCACCAACCAAACAAGATGAAATGTTTATAAACAGGTATAGACTCCGACTATTCAGTCGGAGTCTATGTTAAAGTGATCGTAAAATTAAGTGATTACTTAATTTCAACTACAGCTCCAGCTTCTTCTAATTGCTTTTTCAAAGCCTCAGCTTCGTCTTTAGCAACACCTGCTTTAAGCTCTTTAGGTGCACCGTCAACTAAGTCTTTTGCTTCTTTCAAACCAAGACCAGTTAAGTCTTTAACCAGTTTAACAACTGCTAACTTCTGACCACCAGCTTCTTTCAGGATAACATCAAAAGTTGATTTTTCTTCAGCTGCAGGAGCATCGCCACCAGCAGCAGGTCCTGCAACAGCAACTGCAGCAGCAGCTGGTTCAATACCATACTCGTCTTTCAAGATTTGAGCTAGCTCGTTAACTTCTTTAACTGTTAAGTTTACCAATTGCTCAGCAAACGCTTTTAAATCTGCCATTTTTATAGATTTTTAAAAATTTACGTATAAAATAATTATTCAATATGAACTTTTAAGGAGTTCTAACCTTCTCTTTCCTGAAGAGTTTTTACCAGGCCTGCAATCGTACTTCCACCAGATTTCAATGCTGAAACAACGTTTTTAGCAGGTGATTGCAACAAGCCGATAATGTCGCCAATAAGTTCCTCTCTTGATTTCAGGCTTACCAAGGTATCCAGCTGATTATCTCCGATGAACACCGTAGAATCAATGTACGCTGCTTTAAGCACTGGCTTATCTGATCCTTTTCTAAGCGCCTTGATCAATTTTGCAGGTCCGTTACCAACTGTTGAGAACAACAGTGCTGACTGACCTTTTAACGCAACGTAGATATCTGATGCATCGCCTTCCAATCCTTCAATCGCTTTTCTGATCAAAGTATTTTTAGCTACCTGCATTTCAATACCGCTTTCGAAACATTTGCGGCGGATGCTGTTTACTTTCTCAACGGTTAAGCTGGAAGTATCGGCAATGTAAAAATTACCATACTCCTGCATTTTACCTTGCAGAGCAGAAACAAGTTCGTGTTTTTCTTCTCTATTCATAATTAGATCCCCGCTACTGATTTAGTTTCGATTGCAATTCCAGGACTCATTGTAGAGGATACGTGAATGCTCTTGAAGTAAGTTCCCTTAGCAGCAGAAGGCTTTAACTTAGAAATTACCTGAAGTACTTCTAAAGCATTCTCATAAATCTTCTCAGCCGGAAACGATACTTTTCCTATCGAAGCGTGTATAATACCTGTTTTGTCAACCTTAAAATCGATCTTACCACCTTTTACATCAGTAACTGCTTTACCAACTTCATTGGTAACCGTGCCCGACTTAGGGTTTGGCATCAGGTTACGCGGACCTAAAACCCGGCCCAGTTTACCTACTTTTGCCATGCAAGACGGTGTAGTGATAATAATGTCAACATCGGTCCATCCACCTTCTATCTTACTCACATATTCATCTAAACCTACGAAATCCGCTCCAGCTGCTTTAGCCTCTTCCTCCTTATCAGGAGTACAAAGTACCAGTACACGTACAGTTTTACCTGTACCGTGTGGTAAAGTAGCGATACCACGTACCATTTGATTGGCTTTACGTGGATCTACACCAAGGCTCACGTCGATGTCTACAGAAGCATCGAACTTAGTCATGGTGATGTCTTTAACCAAAGCAGCAGCATCCTTTAAAGAATACAGCTTTCCGGATTCTAGTTTAGCATGTGCCTTTTTTTGATTTTTTGTTAATTTAGCCACTGTTGTAAACTATTTTTTGTTAATTAATTAGTCCAGGGCGCGTCACCGCTAACGGTGATTCCCATACTGCGTGCTGTACCGGCAACCATGCTCATTGCCGACTCGATAGTGAAAGCATTCAAATCAGTCATCTTATCTTCAGCAATTGCTTTAACCTGATCCCAAGTCACCGAACCAACTTTCTTACGGTTGGGCTCAGCAGAACCGCTCTGAATCTTAGTAGCGTCCTTTAACTGGATAGCCACCGGAGGGGTTTTGATGATGAATTCGAACGACTTGTCAGCATAAACAGTAATTACAACGGGTAATACTTTACCTGGCTTATCTTGGGTACGAGCATTGAATTGCTTGCAAAACTCCATGATGTTAACACCTTTAGCACCCAGAGCAGGTCCTACCGGTGGCGATGGATTTGCAGCTCCGCCCTTGATCTGTAATTTAACAAGTGCACTGACTTCTTTTGCCATTTTCTGTTTTTGTTAATTTGTAAAACTCAATGTTAATGTTGGAAGCAATGTAACAATTAAGGTTTTTATATGGGAGGTATTACTCCTTTTCTACTTGCATATAGTTAAGCTCAAGCGGCGTTTTACGGCCAAAGATCTTCACCATAACTTTCAATTTCTTTTTCTCTTCGTTTACCTCTTCGATAACTCCGGTAAAACCGTTGAACGGTCCGTCCATTACTTTAACGTTCTCACCAACATAATAAGCAATATTCATTGTCTCACTCTGCTGGCTCATCTCATCGACTTTACCTAATATGCGGTTAACTTCCGCCTGACGCATAGGAACCGGATTTCCCCCCTTATCGCCTAAGAACCCTATAACGCTATTTACATTCTTAATAACGTGCTCAAGTTCTCCGTCTAAAACAGCCTCAATTAAAACATAGCCAGGATAATAGTTACGCTCCTTAGCTATCTTTTTCCCATCCTTCATCTGGTAATATTTTTCCATAGGAATCAATACCTGAGGAACAAGATGAGAGACCCCAAGACGGCTTATCTCAGAATCAATATACTGCTTCACTTTCTTCTCTTTCCCGCTAACAGCTCTAACTACGTACCATTTCAACTGATCGTTCATTCAGCAATTTAATTAGAAAGTGATTTATAAAAAGTATCTAAAACAAAAGTAGAACCCTTATCCATCGCAAATATCAGGCAAGCAATAATAAGAGAGGCTATCAAAACAAGTATGGCAGAGCTCTGCAAATTTCCCCAGGTAGGCCAGGTGACCTTCTGAGTCATTTCCTCATACGATTCTTTTATAAATTCAACTACTTTAGCCATAATTAATTGTTTGCACGGGAACAAGGATTCGAACCCTGATCAAAGGTTTTGGAGACCTCTATTCTACCATTGAACTATTCCCGTGTTTAGAACAAAGTACTTAGGCTATAACACCCAAGTACCTTGATCTTTTTATCTCATCCCGGTTATTATACTAACCTGAGACTACTTTAAAATTTCAGTTACCTGACCAGCACCTACGGTTCTACCACCTTCACGGATAGCGAAACGAAGTCCTTTTTCCATTGCGATAGCGTTGATCAACTTAACAGTGATGGTAACGTTATCACCAGGCATAACCATTTCAGTTCCTTCAGCCAGTGAGATCTCACCAGTTACGTCTGTAGTACGGAAATAGAATTGCGGACGGTACTTGTTGAAGAATGGAGTGTGACGGCCACCTTCAGCTTTTGACAATACATAGATCTCAGCTTTGAAATCAGTGTGAGGAGTTACAGAACCTGGCTTGCAGATAACCATACCACGGCGGATATCAGTTTTCTCAATACCACGTAACAATAAACCTACGTTATCACCAGCCTCACCATAATCAAGGATCTTACGGAACATTTCCACACCTGTTACAGTCGACTTCAGGTTCTCAGCACCCATACCCAGGATCTCAACAGGATCTCCGGTGTTGATCTGACCACGCTCGATACGACCAGTTGCAACAGTACCACGACCAGTGATCGAGAATACGTCTTCAACAGGCATCAAGAATGGAAGGTCTGTCAAACGTGGAGGAATTGGAATGTAGCTGTCAACAGCATCCATCAGTTCCATGATCTTAGCAACCCATTTCGGATCACCATTCAAGCCACCAAGAGCAGAACCTTGGATAACAGGAATATCATCACCAGGGAATTCATAGAATGATAACAATTCACGAACTTCCATTTCAACCAGTTCTAACAACTCAGGGTCATCAACCATATCCACTTTGTTCATGAATACAACCAATGAAGGTACACCTACCTGACGAGCCAATAGAATGTGCTCACGAGTTTGTGGCATCGGACCATCTGTAGCAGCTACAACGATGATAGCTCCGTCCATTTGCGCAGCACCAGTAACCATGTTCTTCACGTAATCCGCGTGACCTGGACAGTCAACGTGTGCATAGTGACGGTTAGCAGTTGAATACTCAACGTGTGCAGTGTTAATGGTGATACCTCTTTCTTTTTCCTCAGGAGCTGAGTCAATCGAATCAAATGAACGCGCCTCAGATAAACCTGCATCAGATAACACTTTAGTGATAGCTGCTGTTAAGGTTGTTTTACCGTGGTCAACGTGACCGATTGTGCCGATGTTTAAGTGCGGCTTACTGCGGTCAAACTTTTCTTTTGCCATGTTTTTATACTTATTTGTAGGTTAACTTTTATTATTTGTTGTTTTGATACCTTCAATACAAAAAACCTTGTCCGCTCTGCTTTAACAGATCTAACAAAGCCTTTAATTTTATTTGAGCCAAAGATGGGACTTGAACCCACGACCTCTTCCTTACCAAGGAAGTGCTCTACCGCTGAGCTACTTCGGCTAATCTCAGCTTGCAATCCATCATACTCAATGCGCTGCGGACTGCCCACCTTTTTTTTTGTTAGAGCGGAAGACGAGGTTCGAACTCGCGACCTATAGCTTGGAAGGCTATCGCTCTACCAACTGAGCTACTTCCGCTTCTTTTTTGTGGGGAGAGAAGGATTCGAACCTTCGAAGTCTTGCGACAACAGAGTTACAGTCTGTCCCATTTGGCCACTCTGGTATCTCCCCAAAAAAAGAGCCTCCTATCGGGATCGAACCAATGACCTACTGATTACAAGTCAGTTGCTCTACCAGCTGAGCTAAGGAGGCTTATATATACTTTACACCTTAAAAAGCGTAAGCATATTATAATTTTAATCTTTCATAGAACATTCCATTTATCTTTAGCACCAACGCCCTCTCTGAAATGGAATGCAAATCTACAAGAATAAAGGAACTGCGCAAAATTATTTTCAAAAAAAATGGCGGAATTTTATCCGCCATTTCTCTATTTGCAAGGTTTTCGAAATATCTGGCTAATAATCAGACAGTTCATTTTCGACGATCAATGCTTTATGTTCGCTCAATTTTGCCCGGGTCTTATCCTTATGTTTGGTGATCTGCTTTCTTAAGGATTCAATGGCCAGATCTGTAGCTTCTTCGAACGACTTGCACTGCTCTTTGGCGAACATTGTCCCGCCAGGCACAATCAGTTTGATCTCACTTATCTTGTTCGCTTCATCTTCTACGTTTTCAAGCTTGAGATATACTTCCCCGCTGATGATCTGGTCGAAGAACTGATCAAGCTTATCTACCTTCCGTTGGATAAAGTCTAACAACTTCTTGTCTGCATTGAAATGGATCGACTGAACTGTAACTTTCATATTTTCCTCCTTTTTTATGCCTTTGGATGGGCGAGTTTATAAATTGATTTTAATCTTTCTATAGTATTATGCGTGTATACCTGAGTGGCAGCAAGACTTTCGTGCCCCAGCAATTCCTTTATGGCATTCAAATCCGCACCACGATTCAGCAGGCTCGTCGCATAAGAATGCCGCAAAACATGCGGACCCTTCTTCTTCTGAGTTGAAATATATGTTAAATAACGGCGGACAATTCCATACACCTGACCTCGGCTCATAGGGAGACCTTTATTAGTAACGAACAAAGCATACGCGTTAGTACTGAATTCCTGTATTGATTTTAAAACAATAAAATCCCGTAGCTCATCAGAGAGTAATTTAGTAAGCGGCA
The DNA here is from genome assembly GCF_030182585.1 of Pedobacter faecalis. Classification (NCBI taxonomy): domain Bacteria; kingdom Pseudomonadati; phylum Bacteroidota; class Sphingobacteriia; order Sphingobacteriales; family Sphingobacteriaceae; genus Pedobacter; species Pedobacter faecalis. Next base: position 1,559,320 of record NZ_JARXOW010000001.1, read on the forward strand.
CCACGCGCTGCTTGTTGCGCTTACCAGTCACCGTGATGCTGCAATTATATTTATCGACATCCTGCTCCTTTAGCGCCAGAAGCTCAGAAACCCGTATTCCGGTGCCGAACAACACCTCCAGGATCATCCGGTCCCTCACCGAGGAAAAACTTTTGTCGAATATATCTTCAGAGTCGAGCAGCGTATTCATCTTCTGATCATCTACAAAGACAGGTACCCTGGCTGGCACCTTCGGTGTCCTGATCTGTCTCACCGGGCTTACCTTCATTTCTCCTTGTCTGACCTGGTACTTATAAAAACTCCGCAATGCCGAAACCTTTCTGTTGACAGAACTTTCGGCAACACCATTCTCCATCAGCCAGGCTACATAAGCCCTGACATGCACAGGTTGAGCCAAACCCACCTCAAGTTCAAACTCACTCGTTAAAAAGCCAGCGAACTGATCCAGGTCATTCTGATACGCACCGATAGTATTGGCAGAATATCGCTTTTCGTGCTGCAGGAACTTCAAAAAATGGTCAACAAGCATATTCATAGCGCACAATTCAATAATGTCAATATCGTTAAATCTTAATAAAGAAACCAAATTAAAATGCAAAAAAAAGCCCCGCGGTAGTTCACTGCGGGGCTCTATATTTTGGCATCAAAAGAACTAAATCGTTCCTTCCATTTGCATATTCTGCTTATATATAGCGTGTTTAACCTCTGTACGACGAGTAACAGATTTTTTTTCGTATGCCTGACGACTGCGAAGCTCTCTTAACACACCTGTCTTTTCAAACTTCTTCTTGAAACGTTTCAACGCTTTATCTAATGATTCGCCGTCTTTAATATTGATAATGATCATAACGTAAAAATACCTCCTCTCGTTGTTTTTAGGATTGCAAAGATACAATTAATAACTCATAATCAAATAAAAACATTTAATCTTTCAGAACTTCGCGGGCAATCACAATCTTCTGTATCTCAGAAGTACCTTCCCCTATGGTACACAGCTTGCTGTCACGGTAAAATTTTTCCACCGGGAAATCTTTGGTATAGCCATAACCGCCAAAAATCTGTACCGCTTCCGTCGAAGCCCTTACCGCCACTTCCGATGCATAATATTTGGCCATGGCCGACTCTTTAGTCACCGGCATATGCCTGTTCTTCAAGTCTGCCGCCTGCCTGATCAGCAGTTCCGCTGCTTCAATCTCCGTAGCCATATCAGCCAGCTTAAAACTGATACCCTGAAAATTTGCGATCGGCTGACCGAACTGGTGCCGTTCCTTAGCATACGCAACAGCAGCTTCATAAGCGCCCCTGGCGATACCCAAAGAGAGTGCCGCAATAGATATCCGGCCCCCGTCGAGCACCTTCATCGCCTGCTTAAAACCCTCCCCTTCCGTTCCCAGAAGGTTAGCCTTCGGCACCCGGCAGTTATCAAAGATCATCTCTGTGGTTTCCGATGCCCGCATACCGAGCTTATTCTCCTTCTTACCCGCCATAAATCCCGGCGTACCGCGCTCAACCACTATAGCCGATATACCACCGGAACTTCCCTTCTCGCCAGTCCGCACCATAACCACGGCCACGTCGCCGCTCTTTCCGTGAGTGATCCAGTTCTTAGCTCCATTAATTACATACTCATCCCCTTCCAGCACCGCTGTAGTCGTCATACGCAGGGCATCAGAACCTGTATTTGCCTCCGTGAGCCCCCATGCCCCAATCCATTCTCCAGTCGCCAGCCTGGGCAGCCAGCGCCTTTTCTGTTCCTCGTTTCCGAATGCCAGGATATGCCCGGTGCATAGCGAGTTATGCGCAGCCAGGGAAAGTCCAACCGAACCACATACTTTCGCCACCTCCACAATCACATCCACGTATTCCTGGTAGCCAAAACCCGAGCCGCCATATTCTTCAGGCACAAGCACCCCCATCAGGCCCAGTTCGCCAAACTGTTTAAAGAGTTCCACAGGGAAATGCTGACGCTCATCCCAGTCCATTACCTCAGGCCGAATATGGCGCTCGGCAAAATCACTTACCATACTCCGGATCATACGCTGATTCTCCGAAACAGCAAAACTATAACCTGATTGATTCTCTGTCATTTCTACCATATTTTTATACTTGATCCCGGCAATAATAATTAAATTAAACTACACCGGCACAGCGTAAAAGTTTGGCTAAAAACAGAATGAAACAGTATTTGGTTCAGAAACCTAACCCGGCCATTTTCCATCGGCGCTTAGCAGCCGCTATTTTTTTTAAAAATTATTTGCAGCGCCTGCGGGTCAAAACGATATCAACGCATGTATCTCATCTGCATACGGCTTCAGCTTATCCCGTCCGTTCAGGAAATCCAGCGCAATCACGAACGAATATCCCGCAACCACAGCTTGAAGCTTGGACACCAATTGTGAGGCCGCGACCACAGTACCGCCAGTAGCGAGCAGGTCATCATGGATCAAAACTTTTTGTCCAGGTTCAAAGGCATCGGCATGGCACTCAATTGTCGCACTTCCATATTCCAGATCATAACTCTGCTCAACCGTGGTGTACGGCAACTTACCCGACTTCCTGATGGGCACAAACGGCACAGCCAGCGACTGGGCTAGTGCCGGCCCGAACAAAAAGCCCCGGCTTTCTATCCCGGCCACCACGTCAACGTCCAGTTTGCGGGCTTCGGAAAACAAAGCCTCGTTTATCCTGGCGCATAACACAGGGTCTTTCAGAATCGGTGTAATATCTTTAAAAACAATACCCGGTTTGGGAAAATCGTGTACGTCTCTCAGCGCAGCTCTAATGGCATTTTCAATCATAGCTCAAAAGGTTAAATACGGCACCACCCTTTCAATGATGTCGGGAGTCAAAATAGCTATTTTTGCTAAATCTGCAGCATGCCCATAACTACCATGCTGATTGCGGTATTCAATCAGCGCATTTATCTGCTTATACCTCAGATATGGAAGCCTTTTCAGTGTGGCATGATCGGCCGTATTGATATTGATTTTTTTTAGCTGAGTAACATCTATACTCACCTGAGGGGCAATCTGATTGTAACGGACCGAGTCCAATCCAAAGACTTCCAGCAGTTGTTCCTTTTTAAAAAAACCGCCCAAGCGCTGTCTGTACACAATAATCCGCCGGGCAAATGCCGGCCCTACCCCATCGATCTCGCAAAGGCGGGTACTGTCGGCCGTGTTCAGTTCAATGACTTCCCGTGTACGGACAGGCAGTCCTACGCCAGGCATTCTTTCACCCAGCTTTACAACTACCTCCTGCTTTACAGGCGCATCAATCCGCACGAATGGCACCAGGCGCTGATACTGAACTTTGCTGATCGTATACATCTTCTGCAAGTCCTCCGGTCTTTTAAAACTACCGCCAGCCGTTACATATTTAACAACGGCCGCAGCCTGCCTGGGACTAAGCCCCAGGCGCTCCCAGTCATCCACTTGCATTTTATTCGGATCAAAATAGAACAACCGGACAGCGGTCGGCCGCGAAGCGGTCGCTAAAACACTTCCCATGTCACTGGTCCTATTATGGTAGCCAACACGTTCAGAAGCTACCAGCGCTTCAATCTCCGCCCGGAAGGTCTCGCGCTCCTTAGCGGAAATTTCTGCTGATGGCGAAAAAAAGTAAGGGCACAAAGCGAGGGCCGCAATCAGGGCAATTAGAAAAAGAACAGCATTAAACTCCCGCTTAGATAAACTAAAATATTGATTAATCCATTGTCTCATGTCGACTAAATTATATCTAAATTAGCTTATACGGTGAGCGAACTCATAAATCTTCGTATTTTTGAAAACAATACCAAACACCACCAATCAATGAAAATCATTACCACCCAGGAGTTCGCCAAAGCCACCAAAATAGACAAACTAGGCGTACCCGGCTTAGCCGCCCTGCTCATGGAGATCATGAAGCTCAACGATATCAATAAAGTTTTCTCACAAAACAAAGATTTCAGCGGTCTGGAGTTCGTGGACAAAATATTAGAAACGATTGGTGTTTCCATCGACTTCGATGAAGATGACCTGAAGAACATCCCTAAGACTGGCGGTTTCATCGCCATCGCCAATCACCCTTACGGCGGAATTGAGGGACTGGCACTGGTAAAACTGCTTTGTACGGTCAGACCTGAAGCTAAAGTCATGGTCAACTTCATCCTGAAGAAGATCCCCAACCTCAGCGAATTCTTTGTAGCCGTAAACCCCTTTGAGAACGTTCAGCATTCCTCAAGCATAAGCGGATTGAAGGCTACGTTCGACTTACTGCAATCGGGTGTACCGATAGGTATCTTTCCGGCGGGAGAAGTCTCCACCTTCAGCCTGGACAAACAGGAGATCACAGACCGCTTATGGCATCCTGTAGTCGGTAAACTGATCGCCAGGGCCAAAGTACCCGTGGTGCCCATCTATTTCCATGGCAACAACGGCGTATTGTTCAATATCCTAAGTTTCATTCACCCTACGCTCCGTACGGCCAAACTACCTTCCGAGTTCCTGAATAAGCAAGGCCTTAAAATCAGGGTACGGATCGGTAAGCCCATCAATATAGAAGATATCTCCTATCGCAATAACACCAATAAGCTGCTCGACTTTTTACGCGCACGCACCTATGCACTGGGTACGGGGCTCGAAGAAGAAAGAAAGCTCTTTAACCCGATCAGCCTGTTCAAGATCAAGAAAAAACCCGAACCTGTTGTAGAAGAGACCGAGCGGCATATCATCAGTGCCGAAGTGCAAACGCTTGAAAATTTCCGCGTCTGGACCGAAAAGAACTACGAAGTATATATCACACCTACCTCCAACATCCCCAATATACTCAAGGAAATCGGCCGATTAAGAGAGATCACTTTCCGCGAGGTGGGGGAAGGGACAAACAAGAAGATCGACCTGGATAATTACGACATTTATTACAATCACCTTTTCATCTGGGACAAAGAGCAGGAAAACATTGTCGGCGCCTACCGCATCGGCCGTGGCGATGAAATCCTGAACACCATGGGCCGCCGGGGCTTCTATCTTTCTGAGCTCTTCAAAATCAAGGAACCCTTTTACCCTATTTTGCGCAAAGGCATAGAACTGGGCCGGTCATGGATCAGAAAGGAATATCAGCAAAAGCCCCTTCCCCTGTTCCTGCTATGGAAAGGCATATTAAAGTACCTGCTCGACAATCCGCAGTACCGATATATGTTCGGACCGGTCAGCATCAGTAACAGCTTCTCCAAGTTTTCCAAGTCGCTCATCGTAGACTACATCACCAAAAACCATTTCGACTATGAGCTGGCACATTATGTGAAGCCAAAGAATAAGTTTAAGGCCGACCTCTCGGCCATCGATAAAGACCTGCTCATTGAAAGCAGTGAGTCACTGAAGGACCTCGACAGCCTCATATCAGATATCGAAAACTCACATATCAAGATTCCCGTACTGCTCAGGCAATACATGAACCTGAATGCCAAGATCATCTGCTTTAATATCGATCCTAAGTTTTCTGATTGCCTGGACGGCTTCCTGCTCGTGGACACTCAAAACATCCCGGCCGAAATGCTGGAGAAAATAGGCAAGAATATTTAAGCGGGTACCCAGACAGATACAGATCCGCCATTCACCTTAAAGTCGCCCCAGCCTTCGTCGTTGATCAGCACCTCGCCTTCCACGTGGCCGAGAATGTCTTTAAACGTCTTGCCAGCGAAGGCCTTTCCCATTTCCATCGCCTTTACCCTTTCAGCTCCATTCGTAAGAAGCACGGCGCAGCCAGAACCCTCATGTTCCTCGTCGCCCTCACGCGTCCAGCCTAAACACTGCGGGTCATCCATATAATCGCGCTGCATGCCATAAGCTAGTTTTTTTCGCACATGCAGCATTTCCTCTAGTCCGGTCATTCTTTGCATGGTCACTTCATGTGCGTTGCCGTCGCCCCCTGTATCCTCATATTTGGAACCATACAAATCGGCGTAGAAAACGCAGGGATATCCTGCCTCCCGCAGCAGGATCAAGGCATAAGCCAAAGGCCGGAACCAGGGCTCAACAGTTTGTTCCAGCGACTGAAGCGGCTGTGTATCATGATTCTCTACAAGCGTTACAGCCAGTTCAGGCCTGGCCTGCAGCAGCGTATTGTCAAAAATAGTCCGCAGATCATAACCATCACCTGCTTTAGAAGCGGCATGAAAATTAGCCTGCAAAGGAGCATCAAACAAAGACATCCGGCCTTCCGTAACCTCAATGTATCGCAGCAATCCAGCCAGATCGCCTGGCGCCCAATATTCGCCCACCGTATAAAACTCTTCCTGGTATTCAGAACGCATAAAATCAAGCCACTCATTGAAGAACTGCGGATCCATATGTTTTATAGCGTCTAGCCGAAATCCGTTGAAACCAACTGTCTCATAAAACCACTTTCCCCAACGCTTCAGTTCCTCCCGCACATGCGGATTACGATATTCGATATCGGAAAGCATTAAATAATCGTAGTTACCAAACTCATCAGAGAGCACCTCCTGCCATCCATCCCCATATTGGTTCTGTATCCGGTATATAGCCGTCTCATCATTTCGCGCATCATAATCAACCCCTGCGAAGCATTGATGGTCCCAGATAAACTCAGAATACCTGCCTTTTCTTCCGGGAAAGGTAAAACGAGTGAACGCCTCGATCACATAAGGCTCGCTGATAAATTCATTCCGGTTGTCCGGGTTAACCTTCCGCACCGTTACTTCTTCAGTCTCATCAGCACCACCCATATGGTTCAGCACAATATCCGCATAAACCTGCAGACCAGCTTCCCGCCCTGCCTTAACTGCAGCCAAGAATTCATCCTTCGTACCATATTTGGTACTCACACTTCCTTTCTGATCGAACTCACCGAGGTCATAAATATCATAAACATCGTAGCCCGTTGACTCGCTTCCATCCATACCCTTATGAGCTGGAGGCAGCCAAACACTATCTATTCCAATGCCTTTTAACCGTTTCGCTTCGCTTTTAAAGAAATTCCAGAGACTGCCGTCGGCCGGATAATACCATTCAAAAAACTGAAGCATTGTGAAGTTTTCCATATCGAAACGTAATTCAGGTGTGGTAGCCAACGTGCACAAACTGTACCAAAACATAAAGCCACGACATCCATCGTGGCTTTATGTTATCAACTAAACCTAAACGTATAAATACTAACCAAATATTTACACCACAAAAGTAGAGCTGATGTATTAAGTCATTGTTAACCTCTAGTTACGATTACACTAAAAATATAACAAACCGATCGTAGCAACATATGTTAAATTTATGTATATTTAGTATAACCAAATCATTAACTAAAACATTATGGGCAGGTTAAAATTGTTTTATATAGCAGCTATACTGACAATAATAACAGTTCACGCCCAGAGCCAGACCAGGAAGCTGACGATTAGTTATGAATTTTCCGACAAAACTTTCAACATAGCGTTGGATTCGTCTGTCCTTGTACCTCAACCGGATTCACTTTCTACAGAGTACATTGGGTCTTGCTATGAAAAGCTTGTGACTGAAGCCGCAATTGCTCCTATCATAGATACATTACTGAATTATAAGGAAGCGAATCGACTAAACGACTGGCTTTATTATCAGCTAGTCCGTCGGGCTGCCCAAGCTATCAGCCCCAAACAAAATTCCTATGAGCGTTACACCTTTTATAAATGGTTCCTGATGGTTAAATCGGGATTCGATGCAAGACTAACGATCAGTGACAAACGATTGGTTTTCTTTGTGTATAACAATGAAAACATCTCCGATATTCCTTCTATTAACGTAGGAGGCAGAAAATACATGTGCCTAAATTACCACGATTACTCACATACAGACTTTACGCGGGTGTCGTCGGATTATATGATTGGTCTTCCCACAGCCAAGGGGGCATTTTCTTACAAGGTTACCTATATGCCCAATTTTAAGCCGTCGGCCTATATCGACAAGCGGCTTTCCTTTCAATACGGACACAAGTCTTACCATTTCGACATCAAGGTCAACCAGGAATTAGAGGCCATCTTTAAGAACTATCCAGGGGTCGATTTTGAGTATTATTTTAATATACCCTTGACAAAAGAAACATATAGTTCCCTTATACCAATGCTTAAGAGCAACGTTAAGGGTATGTCACAAAAAAAAGGTGTGGACTATCTGATGAAGTTTACACGACATGCGCTTTTGTATGAAGATGACACCAGGCAGTTTGGAAAAGAAAAACGTTTATCTCCTGAACAAACACTATTCTCCAGTGCCAGTGATTGCGATGACCGGGTCGCGCTGTTTTTCTACCTTGTTAAGGAGATCTACGACCTGCCCATGATTGCTATGTTGTATCCTACACATATTACAATGGCTGTACAGTTCGATAAACCTCAGGGGCAGCCCGTCATTTACAAAGACAAACTTTACACGGTTTGTGAACCAACTCCTCAACGCAAGGAGCTTAAGCTAGGAAAACTGGCAGCGAAATACAGAAATACCCCTTTCCAGGTTGTATATGCTTATGAGCCATCAAATAAAAAAGCGGGTGCCATGTAAGTACCCGCTTTTTTGTTCGCAAAGTGAAAAGACTATCTTTTATCTGTTCTCACCCATGCTGCGTTGGTCCAGTCATTACCTGCTTCAACTGCACCTTTATAGTTAGCTGCCGTAAAGAAAGTTCCAAGCGTAGTAGGATTTACGGCGCCAGTTGCAGTAGAACCAACAAATACTCCTGTGATATATGCTGGCTTCGCATTAGCTTCGTTCACAGTGTTTGCATAAGCTGCATTCAGAAACATATTCACACCGTTAAACACCGGACGGGTTCCACCTGTAGGTGTAGTATGTTTAAATACGAAAGCTTTAACATTTGAAATATCAGAGTTTTTGATTGCCAGTGAACCATCCGCCATGTTAGCTAAAGTTCCATCATGCTCTACATCTATTCCGTTGTTGAAATTGTACACAACGAAATTGTGAAGTTTTCCTTTAGTACCTTCGCGGAGCTTAAGTCCCAGCGTCTTTCCAGTTTCTGTTGCTGAAGTCGGGTCATCACCAGTTTTTGCAGTTGTAGAACCAACTAATGTCACATTCGAAATAGTGGGATTTGAGTATGGGTTAGCTGCATTATTTTTATTGCTGTTGTCAGCCTCCATCCCTCTGTCGGCCACACCATCTGCCTGTACACCCACAAGGAATTGAGCATTTCCGCTCCATCCGAATGTCCAGTCAAATGTATCATCTTGTGCACCGTATGCGAAAAGATATTTCACGTTAACAGTACCGCCAAACCATTCAAAAGCATCGTCTCCTCCTCTGTAAACAGCCAGGTGCTCAACAACAGTACCGCGGCCAACGCCTTCGAACGTAAAACCGTTATGTTCCTTATCAGCCGTTTGCTTTTTACCAGTAAATTCCACACGAACATACTTAAGAACACCGGAGTTATCATCCGCATTTTGACCGCCATAAGTTACGCCTGCACCCATTTCAGAAGCAATCCTGCCACCTTCGCCGTTCACCGGAGCATTACCGCAGATAATGATTCCGCCCCAATCCTGTTCTTTCGGAGCAGCGGCACCGGATGTAAAAATGATAGGACTTGAAGCCGTGCCTTCAGCCATAATCTTAGCTCCTGGCTCAATAAGTAAATAAGCTGTTGTTGGCTCCGTTGCGTCAGACTTCACAACCACGCCCTCCTGTATGGTAAGTGTTTTGTTACTCTTAACGTGTACTCCTCCTTTTAAGGTATAGGTATTCCCTTTACCCAACGTCACATTTTCCGTGATGTTGCCAGTGATTACAGAACCATTTGGAAGAACTCCGGTTAAATCACCACCGTTCTCGACCTTGTCTTTTTTACATGAAGTAAAAACTGAAGCTCCGGCTAATGCAGCGAAGAAAAAGACCTTTGAAATTTTTGATGTATTCATTGTGTTTTATTTGCTTTAATTTTATGTTACAAAATAACCGGTCTACTATTAAGCGATAATTAACGTAATGTTATTAGACCGGTATTTTTGTGTTAATGAATTGTTAAAGACTAGAAGGTGTAGTTCAGATTGATTCCCACGTTAGTACCTTTCTTATACTCATTATAAGATAGATTATTGTCATTAAACTCCTGCTGGAACTTCACTGTAGGGTTTAGTATATTACCAACACTTAAGTCTAGCCCTATCCTGCTATTGATCTTAGTGTTAACGATGAAATCCAGCGTATTTACCGGCATCTCGTATATGTCGCCTGCCTGCTGCGCGCCAGCAACGAACAACCGCTTTCCGAAAACATTGTATGTTACCGTAAAAGTGGTATTTGATTTTGCCGACCATTCTTGACGGTAACTGTAGTCCAGATTTACCAGATAAGGAGATGCCCCAAAAAGTGGCCTTGATCTGTTCGTCGGTGCTATAGGTTTCGCCGAAGTATTGATCGTCTCATCAGACACTTTGATCTGACTATAAATATACGAAGCATTAATTCCGGCCGACATAGCCTTCAGAACTTTGGATCCTGAGCCGAAAATGTTTCCGACGTTTCTGTTATACTCAAATTCGAGCCCGGCCACTATTGCCTGATCGGTGTTAATATAAGTAAACAGAGGATCGGCAGAATTCACCTGGCTAAGTTCGATCGGTTTATCAATATATTTCCCAAAAGCACTTAGCGCGACAAGCTCACTGTTGCTTGGGTACCATTCATACTTTAGATCTGCATTATAGTTCGAACTATTTACCAGATCTGGGTTACCCTCGCCCTCTGCGATACCAAATCCAACGTTATATCGGAAAGGCGCAGCTTCCACAAACTGGGGCCTGGATATGGTCCGACTTGCTGCAAATAATATGTTGGAGCTTTCCGTGAAATTGTATTTAAGTGTTGCTGCTGGAAGGATATCTATATTATCAAGCGTATTCACCTGATAAGGGGAATCATAGGTTTGGTTACCCGTTTTGAAGTAAGTATTCTGATTTGAATACTCGCCACGCACTCCGGCGATTAACTTCAACTTGTTATTGAACTGAAAATTAAAGTTGACATAAGATGCTGCAACAGAAAGATCGGCCTCATAGTTATTTGGTGCAAAGTAACTTTCCTGATAACGGAATGTCGCATTATCCTCGCCGCTACCTAAATTACCGTCATTGAGATACTGATCTACCTGATTTACCATGAGTGTTGGACTCAGACCGATCTTTGTATCAATCTGCCTTGACCCGAATACCCTGTTCTTATGTCTTCCCTGAAAACCAAATTGTAGCGTTTTAAAGATCGCGTCCTCATTTTTAGAGACCAGTTCAAAGGATACATTTCCTGAGAAATCATCCTCTTCCAGGTCAGCAAAAAACCTGTGATTATCGCTGGTATTAAACTTCAGGAAAGAATATGTTCCGTTTTCATTGTCTATAAAGCTATTCTGTACCCTATCCGGTGTACTGCCTTTGATGTTGGCGTATCCAAACGCAAACTTTAGCTTCAGACGATCGCTCAGGCTGTTATTTCCGGAGAATTGCGTGTTCAACAAAGAGTTCTGGACATAAGCGTCCCGTCGGGCATATATATTGCCGCTCAAATCATTCTTGAAACCGTTCTGATCAAAAATATCGTTGCTTGAATCGTTCACATAGACACCAGTGATCGAGTAGCTATTATTATTTTTAGTCTTATAGTACAGGTTCAGCAAGCTGGAGGTATTTGTCGTGAAACTATAGCGCCTCGTGTTATAAAAATAATCCGGAGCCTGTTGCGCATTGTAAATAGCGCTAACGCCATCATTGAAGCGATAATCATTTTTATAAGTGACATTTGCCAAAAAACCAACTTGTGATCCGCTTTCTAACGTGTACAGATCACCGCCAGAAAAGTTAAAGCCAGTACTTACCGGAGCAGTCCTTTCTTCAGGTGACCACGCTGTATTGAAACCGGGCGCGTTGGCCGGACTGGTAGATTCAAATACCCTTGTACCTGCTACACGGGCCGGTAACTCACGGTCACCTCTAGCAAAGCCTAGATAATTAAGGGCACTTCCTTTAGTCGATAAAAAATCTTTTCCTGTGGTAATCGAGTTGTAACCTGAAGAGATACCAACTTTAAAGAATCCCTTTTCAGGATAGTCTTTAGTCACTATATCTATCGATCCTCCTGAAAAATCACCGTACAACTCAGGTGAATATGATTTTGTTACACCAATATTTTTAACAAGGGAAGATGGAAAGATATCCAGAGGAATAAGTTTAAGATCAGGATTGGTGGAAGGGATAGGCAGGCCATTCAGTGTGGTATTATTATACCTGTCGCCCAGCCCTCTGACAAACACATTTTTATTACCTACTACAGAAATACCAGCAATTTTGGTTACGCCCTCGCTAACATTCGACAAACCTTTTAATGCTAGTTCCTGCGCCCCTATCTTTTGTATAACAAGTGTAGAATTTTTACGCTCAACATTCAAAGCCGCCGCATTTTCGCGATTAACTTTAGCGGTGATTTGTACACTTTGCAGCGATTGTCCTGCTTCTTCTTCAAGCATTACGTTTACCGTGACGAGCTTGCCGCCGGAAAGAGTGATATCTGTTATTTCGGTGGGCAGGTAGCCGACATAACTCACCTGAATAGTGTAAGTACCGTCAGATAAACCAGACAGGATGTATTTCCCGTTAGCATCTGTAGCCATTCCCCGGTTCGTGCCTTTTAACTTTACAGAAGCACCGACGACCGTTTCGCCTGTTTTTTTGTCTGAAACTGTACCGGATATTCTGCCGGAATCCTGTGAAAAGACAGTAGTACTGAAGATAATGCCTGCAATCAGCATTATCAGGGCTTTAAGATTTAGTTGTGATTTCAATTTGCTGTATATTAATTTCCAGCAAAGCTATTACCACAATGTTAGGCCTATGTTAGGTATAAATTACCTTTTGTTTACCTAAGTGTTAAGCCAATGTTAACTGCCTTTAGGTTCAATATCTTAGGCCTGCTTTTTTGCAAAGAAAGTGCAAAAGCCATATTGGTCCTATTAATAAGAATTTAATGTCGGTAAGAAAAGAGGGCTTTTTACCCTCTATTTTATGACCAATGAACTGCCCCACCCAGGACACGACAAAAATGCCCAGACAAACCTGCCACACAGCCGGTCCGCCCGCAGCCTCCAGTTTCTCCAATTGCACTATCCCCATGCTCATCACAAAGATCAGGATCAGCATCAGGTAAGACATCACCGGAGAAAGACGATAGTAATAATATACGGAAAATGCGATCAGGAATGAAGCCCAGTTCACATAGCCGTTGTACCTGCCCAGAAATTCGAGATGTGGAAAGGGTATCGACCAAACCAGACCGAGCAGACTGAAAACGATAAGCGGAACGCATATCCAGTGCAATAGCTCGTTCGTATGGTTTTGATGGCTTTCCGAATACTGTTCGAAAAGCCGGTCAATCTCACGTTTTGCTGGAGCCGCCATAGTTGAGTGCTTACTTCGCAAAAGCAACGGAACGGGTTTCCCGGATCACCGTTACCTTAATCTGGCCGGGATAAGTCATCTCGGTCTGTATACGGTTAGAGATATCCGCAGCAAGCAGTTCCGCCTGCTGATCGGTAACACGCTCACTCTCTACCACTACGCGCAGTTCGCGACCAGCCTGAATGGCAAAGGTCTTCTCAACGCCAGGGTATGATAAAGCCAGCTCTTCCAGTTCTTTCAATCTCTTGATATAACTTTCAACCACCTCACGGCGTGCACCCGGACGTGCGCCTGAAATCGCATCGCAAGCCTGAACGATCGGTGAGATCATCGAAGTCATCTCGATCTCATCGTGGTGAGCACCAATAGCGTTGCAGATCTCCGGATGCTCCTTATATTTTTCAGCCAGTTGCATACCGAGAATAGCGTGTGGAAGTTCCGGATTGTCATCAGGCACTTTACCTATATCGTGCAGTAAGCCGGCACGTTTAGCCATTTTCGCATTCAGCCCAAGTTCAGCAGCCATGGTTGCGCAGAAATTCGCCACCTCGCGGGAGTGATGCAGCAGGTTCTGACCATAAGACGAGCGGTAACGCATACGTCCCACCATACGGATCAGTTCAGGGTGCAGACCATGGATGCCCAGATCAATCACCGTGCGCTCACCGATCTCCACGATCTCGTCTTCAATCTGTTTCTTTGTTTTGGCTACAACCTCCTCAATACGCGCCGGGTGTATCCTGCCGTCTGTTACAAGGCGGTGCAGGGCAAGTCTGGCAATCTCCCTCCTTACCGGGTCAAATCCTGAAAGAATTATTGCCTCCGGTGTATCGTCAACAATGATCTCAATACCGGTGGCAGCCTCAAGCGCCCTGATGTTACGACCTTCGCGACCAATAACGCGACCCTTGATCTCATCACTTTCAATATGGAATATAGATACCGTATTCTCAATAGCAGCTTCTACAGCTGTACGCTGAATGGTTTGAATAACTACCTTTTTTGCTTCCTTAGTTGCCGTAAGCTTAGCATCGTCTACGATGTCTTTAACCTGGATCATGGCCTGAGTACGTGCCTCCTGCTTCATCGTTTCCACCAACTGGCTCCTGGCCTCCTCAGCAGTAAGGCCTGCTATGGTCTCCAGTTGCCTCACATGCTGGTTTTTAAGTACATCAACCTCTTCCTGCTTCTTAACCGCTATTTCCGTTTGTCGCTCCAGGCTTTTGCGCTGATTATCAAGTTCCTGCTCTTTGCGGTTTGCGTTTTCAAGCTTCTGGTTAAGCGACTGCTCCTTTTGCTTCAGCGAGTTCTCACGTTGATTAAGCTGATTGTTCCTGGAATTCACTTCCTGCTCATGTTCAGATTTCAGTTGGAGAAATTTCTCTTTGGCTTCCAGCAAGCGGTCCTTTTTCAAGATTTCCGCGTTGGTTTCCGCATCCTTTAATATCTTTTTTACTTTGTTCTGAGCAGCAACTTCCTGGTTTTTCAGCAGGCTGCGCAGCAGGTACCTGCCTATAAAGACTCCGATAATTAAACCGAGAAGTACATATCCTATAATTCCTAATATTTCCATTTTTTATTTACGTTAATGCCCTGTTGCGGATGGGTCCATCCGTTTATCGTTTAAAAAAAAACCGCAACTAAATTTTACAAGTCCCAAATTTTAAAAACCTCAACGTTAGCATAATTAGGATTTAAGTCATTTTCAGATGCTATGAAATGAAATACACTCTCTCAATCCTATAAATATTGAAGTGTTAAGCTTTAAAAATAGTGAAACTCAAAAACTAGCTGCGGCTAATATTTTTTGTCAATTACTAATATAAAGAACGTACTATTTAGAGAAAAAATCATTCAATAAACCATCCAGCTCGCCAACCTTTGATGCCACTTCAGTGTCCTGAGTCTGAATCTTACTTTCTACCCTCAATACTGCAGTTGCATAATGCAATACTGCCATCGAAAGCAAATCCTGCTTATCCCTGACCGCGTAATTTTCCTGATAGTCCTTTATACGTTCATTGATAATTTTGGCCGCCCGCCTCACAATTTCCTCCTCCTCAGTATTCACCTTTAGAGGGTAAATACGATCGGCGATGGTTATTTTTATCGAGATTTCTCCCATTTCTTAGTTTTGTTTCACTCTATCACCACTGCTATCTTTTAAGCAGCAAAACGCACTTATCTATTTCACGCACAAAATCGTTAATTTTTTGCTTTATATCAAGAGTCTTTTCACTTGTACCCTCAATGCTTTTCGCCAGCTTCAACACCCGCATCTTCTCTTCAAGCTCAGCCTGCTTATTCCTGTAAACATCATTGGCCGTTTTTACCGACTGGTTTTCAAGCTTCAAGAGATCATTTTCTTCCTGCAGCGCATTGCACAACTCAATCAGCCTGGCTGTTTTATGCATCACTGCGGTTAACTGATCTGCAACTGAAGACATCTCTTTATTTCTAAAATCTACTTAAATTTCTTAAAACAGGCCTATTTTCTAATCTCGGCATTCGCTGTTTGCGCTAAGTTATGCATAATCTTTTGCATAACGGAATCAATTTGTTTATCCGTTAACGTTTGCTCCTCGTCCTGCAAAGTAAAGTTCAGCGCATAAGATTTCTTACCGGCGGGCAGCTTATCGCCCATATACACATCAAAGACCTGCACGTTCTTCACCAGCTTGCGGTCCGATTTATAGGCGATGGTACTCAATGCCTCGAAGGTTACCGTAGTATCCACCAGCATGGAGAGATCCCGTCTTACCGCCGGGTATTTCGGCACTTCTTTATTGATGATCTTATTTTTCCTCACCATATCGAGCAGCAACGCCCAATCAAAATCAGCATAGTAAACGTCTTTGTCTACGTCAGCCTTTTTCTTATCCGCAGCCGTGGCTGCCCCAAAACTCACGATCACCTTTTCGCCCCGGAAATATTTCAGTCCGTACGCAAAATTTGCATCCTGGGTTTCGGCCAACTGATAATTGCCTACGCCCAGGCGATTCATCACCGCATCTACCGCTGCCTTAAGGTGGTAAAAACTCACCGGAGTGTCTTTGTGGTTCCATTGTTCGGGCAAAGTAGCACCCGACATCAGCAGCAGCAGACGCGGACGCTCCACATATTTTCCGTCGATCAGGTGATAAGTTTTGCCGAACTCATAAAACTTCAGGTCGGCCGCCTTTCTTTTCTGGTTATAAGCCACACTCTCCATCGCCGGAAGCAGCAACTCCTGACGCATAACATTCAGGTCGGAGCTCAGCGGGTTCAGTATCTGCACCGCTTCTTCAGGCACTTTCGAATACGCACCTTTGGTAAGCGAATTACACCATATCTCCAAAAACCCGTTGGCCGTAAGCATATCTGCTATCACATGCTGCGTTTGTTCCCTATCCGGCTTAGCACTGTACGACAGTGAAGCGTTGATCTTACTTGGTATTTCAATGTTATTGTATCCGTATATACGAAGTACTTCTTCGGTAACGTCGCATTCGCGGGTTACGTCTACCTTAAAGGCTGGCACTTTCAGTGACAATGTACCTCCCTGCTCCTGCGCTATCTCAATACCCAGCGCCGAAATGATCCCCCGGATTTCCGCCTCAGGAATACTGGCGCCGATCAGCCTGTTGATGTTCGCATAACTTACTTCCACATCAAAAGGCTGTACCGGGTTAGGATAAATATCAGAAACAGCAGAACTGATCTGTCCGCCTCCAAGTTCCTGAATCAATAAAGCCGCACGCTTTAATGCCGTAACGGTCATTTCCGGATCCGTCCCTCTTTCAAAGCGGAAAGAAGCATCCGTTTTAAGGCCATGTGCCTTGGAAGTCTTGCGCACCGACACTGCATCAAAATATGCGCTTTCCAGGAACACATTTACGGTTTCTTCAGAAACACCTGAGCTTTTGCCGCCAAAAACACCTGCAATACACATAGGCCCCTCCGCATCACAGATCATCAGGTCAGACGCCCCAAGTTTACGCTCCACACCATCAAGCGTTACAAAAGGTGTTCCCTCTGCACACTTGCGGACCACCACTTTTCCGCCCCTGATCTGATCGGCATCAAAAGCATGTAAAGGTTGACCCAGCTCGTGCAATACATAATTGGTAATGTCTACAATATTATTGATCGGGCGAATGCCGATAACTTTTAGTTTATCCTGCAGCCAGTCGGGCGATGGCTTAACTGTTACACCTGTGATGGTCAGACTGCTGTAGCGCTTACAAGCTTCTGCATCCTCTACACTTACCTCAATCCCGGCTGTGCTGCCTTCCTTAAATCCGGACAGATCGGGCATCTGAATATTTGTACGCAGATAAGCCGCCAGATCCCTGGCCACACCAAGGTGCGACGCAGCATCTGCCCGGTTAGGGGTCAGACCGATCTCAAACATATAATCGTCTTCCAGCTTAAAATAGGTCTTTGCAGGAGTACCCGGCTGCACTTCTTCGGGCAGTACCATAATGCCTGCATGAGAATTGCCCAGGCCAATTTCATCCTCAGCACAAATCATCCCTTCAGACACCTCGCCACGTATTTTGGATTTATTGATCTTGAACGGCTCGCCCTCGTTGGGATAAACCGTGGTACCTACAGTGGCTACAACAACCTTCTGACCCTCTGCTACGTTTGGCGCACCGCAGACAATCTGCAATGGTTCCGGGCCACCAACGTCCACGGTAGTCACCCTCAGCCGGTCGGCATTAGGATGCTGCGCGCAGGTTAATACATGGCCCGTCACCAAACCTTCCAGACCTCCTGGTACCGGCTGCACAGTCTCCAGACTTTCTACTTCCAGACCAATATTGGTCAGGATCAGGGAGAGTTCCTCAGGTGTTTTTTCGGTTTGAATAAACTGTTTAAGCCAATTATATGATATTTTCATCTTGTAATTTCGGTGTAAAGCGCAAAGATATAAAATAAAGCTATCTGCGTAAACCTTAAATCAGTCCCGCATCAGCGAAACTGAAATACTGCCGGTTGGTGATGATGAGATGGTCCAGGACTGGCATATCCAGCATACGTCCGGCCGCCACAAGCTTTTTGGTGATATGAAGATCCGCTTCACTTGGTTTAAGATTTCCGGAGGGATGATTATGCGCCAGGATTACGTTGGCCGCATTGTGTTCCAGACCGGTTTTAAAGATCACTTTCGGATCTGCCACCGTTCCTGCAAGTCCGCCCTTGCTGATCAGATGTTTGCCAATAACCACATTGGCCTGGTTGAGCAGCAGCACCCAGAATTCTTCATGATTCAGATCGGCAAATACCGGCAAAAGTACATCGAAAGCGTCTTTAGCTCCGCTCATTTTGCGGATAGACGGTACTGCCGTCTCTTTACGCCGCCTGCCCAGCTCAAGAGCAGCTACAATCGCCAGCGCCTTGGCCTCGCCTATACCTTTAAATTTAGACAGATCTTTTACAGACACCCGGCCGAGCTCAGCCAGATCATTGTTATAAAATGCGAGAATACGTTTGCTGAGGTCGACCGCCGTTTCGTTCCTGCTGCCCGAGCCGATCAGGATAGCAATAAGTTCGGCGTCGGTAAGTTGCCTGCGCCCCTGCAGCAAAAGTTTCTCCCTCGGCCTGTCGGCCTCGGCCCACAGCTTTATACCTAATTTTTGTTCATATGCCTTCATCATTTAAAAAATGCTTATAAACAAAAAACGGGGTACGTTTTCACATACCCCGTTTTATTATGCTGTAAAGCTAATGCTATTTTAAGCCATTAACAAACTTAGTCAGCTTAGATTTATTGTTAGCCGCTTTGTTTTTGTGAATAACATTCTTTTTGGCCAAACGATCCAACATAGATACTACTTTAGGAAGCAGCTCTAATCCTGTTTTTTTATCTTCAGCAGCACGCAACCTTTTGATAAAAGTACGGGTGGTTTTTGCCTGGTACCTGTTACGTAAACGTTTTGCTGCGTTTGCTCTAATTCTTTTTATTGAAGACTTATGATTTGCCATTTTTTGTTGTTAAATATTTTTTCTCAGAGCCAAGCCCCTTATTTTCGTTTTTTCGGACTGCAAATATAGAACTAATGTTTTTAATTTACAAAGTGACAAGACTTTTTTTTTATTTGTTTAAAAGCAGGCCGCAAGCTCCTTTGTACCATACAAGTTCGGGATAACGAAACGGAACTAAAGATCTGAGTCTGGGCAAACTACCACTGTGCAGCATGTCTGCTACAGGTTTGGGATAGGTTTGGTATACCCCCTTGGGTATAGCAAAGGTCATGCAAACCTATTGCAAACATCACCCTGTGGTATACCAATAAGACACTTTCCCAGGGCTTAGTCCGCTTTTTTCTGCGCTTTACTGAGAGCGAGGTGCGAATTTGCATAAAACATTTTGCGCCCACGCTTAAAATCCTATTTTTGATGCATCCAGGATAATATATGAAAAAACGCATTGCCATATTTGCTTCAGGCTCGGGTTCAAACGCCCAGAAACTGATGGAACATTTCAAAAACAGTACTGAGGTAGAGATCGCGCTTGTGCTGACCAACAACCCGGATGCTTACGTGCTGCAGCGTGCAGATAATTTTGAAATCCCCTCGCATGTATTTGACCGCCGCGGGTTCTATGAAACCGACGAAGTAATTGATCTGCTCAGGAACCTGGATATTGACCTGATTGTGCTTGCCGGATTTCTCTGGCTTGTGCCCATCAGGCTGATCAATGAGTACGCAGGGCGGATTGTAAATATCCATCCGGCCATACTTCCTAAGTATGGTGGAAAAGGTATGTATGGCGACCATGTACACAATGCGGTAATCGCCGCGGGCGATGCTGAGGGCGGCATTACGATCCATTATGTGAACGAGAATTATGATGAGGGCGAATACATTCACCAGGCCCGTTACAAAATAGAGCCGGGAGATACTTTGGAGATGATCAAGTTTAAGGGCCAGCAGCTTGAGCACCAGCACTATCCAAGAATCATAGAGGGGATCGTTAAAAAGTTGAAAAAATAGCTGCACTTTATCCTTCAGCCTATTCAATTATCGGTTTAAAAATCTTATTTTTGCGGCTCAAAATTTTTCGCTGATGAGTCAATCGATAAAGATCAAAAACGCTTTAATTTCAGTTTATTATAAGGATGGCCTCGAACCGCTGGTTCGCTTACTGGCCAGCCAGGATGTACAGTTGTTTTCTACAGGTGGTACCGAACAGTTCATTAAGGACCTGGGGCTGCCGGTTACCGCTGTTGAGGACCTTACAGGTTATCCTTCTATCCTGGGCGGACGTGTTAAGACCTTGCATCCTAAGGTTTTCGGCGGGATTCTTAACCGCAGGGACCTGACTTCCGATCAGGAGCAGATTGCACAGTACGAGATTCCGGAAATTGACCTGGTGATTGTAGATCTTTATCCTTTTGAAGAAACGCTTAAAGCGGGCGGCTCTGAAGCTGAGATTATTGAGAAGATTGACATTGGTGGTATCTCCCTGATTCGGGCTGCCGCCAAGAACTTTAACGACGTGGTGATCCTGGCCTCTAAAGATGATTACGGCGTGTTACAGCAACAGCTGGAAACACAAAACGGCGAAACCACCCTCGAGCAGCGTAAAGCTTATGCAAAGAAAGCCTTCCATACTTCATCAAATTACGACACGGCTATATTTAACTACTTCAACAGCGAAGATCCGCTGACGGTATTTAAGCATAGTATTGGGCAGTCTCAAACCCTCAGGTATGGCGAAAACCCGCACCAGCAGGGGGTTTATTATGGCGACCTTGATGCGATGTTTACCAAACTGAACGGCAAGGAGCTTTCTTATAACAACCTGGTTGATGTAGATGCGGCGGTTGCCCTGATCGATGAATTTGAGGCGCCTACCTTTGCTATCCTTAAACATACCAATGCTTGTGGTGTAGCTTCTAAGCCGACCATTCTGGAGGCCTGGAACGTAGCGCTGGCCTGCGATCCGGTTTCGGCTTTTGGCGGGGTACTAATTGCCAACCGTGAAATAGACCTGGATACGGCAACAGAGATCAACAAGCTGTTTTTTGAAGTGCTTATTGCTCCTTCCTATGCACCGGAAGCAGTTGAGCTTTTCCGCGGTAAGAAAAACCGTGTTATTTTGCAGCGTAATGAAGTGGAGCTGAGCAAAAGGCAGTTCAAGACTTTACTTAATGGTGTCATTGAACAGGATAAGGACCTGATTATTGAAGGCCCTGAGCAGATGACTGCGGTAACGGAGAAAAAGCCTACGGAACAGGAACTGAAAGACCTGCACTTTGCCAATAAAATTGTAAAACATACCAAGTCTAACACCATCGTGTTTGTTAAAAATGATCAGCTGATCTCGAGCGGTGTGGGGCAGACTTCGCGTGTTGACGCATTAAAACAGGCGGTTGTGAAGGCGGAATCCTTTAACTTTAGTCTGCAGGGCGCTGTAATGGCTTCGGATGCGTTTTTCCCGTTCCCAGACTGCGTGGAACTTGCTGCTGAAGCAGGAATTACTGCTGTCTTACAGCCAGGTGGATCTATAAAAGACGCTGATTCTGTTAAGATGGCAAACGATAAGGGAATTGCCATGGTAACGACCGGAATCAGACACTTTAAACACTAATTATTTGTCTGCGAATACAATAAAAAGATGTAGTTTTACATTAATATAGTACTCGAAATATTAATATTTTAAAACGTTACCTGATAAATGGGTTTATTCAATTGGTTCACACAGGAGGTTGCTATTGATCTTGGCACGGCAAACACCCTGATTATACATAATGACAAGGTAGTGGTTGATGAACCTTCAATCGTTGCTTTCGACAGACAAACAAATAAAATTATCGCCATTGGCAGGCAGGCCATGCAAATGGAGGGTAAGACCCACGATAATATTCGTACCGTCAGACCGCTTAAGGATGGTGTAATTGCCGACTTTAATGCTGCTGAGGCCATGATTAAAGGAATGATCCGCATGCTGAACGGTGGGAAGGGCTGGATGTTCCCTTCGCTAAGGATGGTGATCTGTATTCCTTCCGGCATTACGGAAGTGGAGAAACGTGCGGTGCGCGATTCGGCGGAAATTGCCGGAGCAAAGGAAGTTTACCTGATCCATGAGCCGATGGCGGCAGCGGTAGGTATCGGGATCGATGTGGAAGAGCCAATGGGTAACATGATCATCGATATAGGCGGTGGTACTACAGAAATTGCGGTTATTGCGTTATCTGGTATTGTGTGCGACCAGTCGATACGTGTGGCGGGTGATAATTTTGACTCGGATATTGTTAACTACATCCGCCGTCAGCATAATATCATGATCGGCGACCGTACGGCAGAGAAGATCAAAATTGAAGTTGGTGCGGCTTTGCCGGAGCTTCAGGATCCGCCTTCTGATTTTGCGGTGCAGGGCAGGGACCTTATGACAGGTGTGCCTAAACAGATCACGGTATCGTATACAGAGATTGCCCACTGCCTGGATAAATCTATATCGAAGATAGAAGAAGCAATATTAAAGGCGCTTGAAATTACGCCGCCGGAGCTTTCGGCGGATATTTACCAGACGGGTATTTACCTGACCGGCGGTGGTGCTTTGCTTCGCGGTTTGGATAAGCGGGTTGCAGCTAAGACTAAACTTCCTGTTCACGTGGCGGAAGATCCGCTTCGTGCCGTAGTAAGAGGTACTGGTATAGCCCTTAAAAATATTGGCGGTTATAAGTTTTTGATGCAATAAGCAAATAACGGTGACGGATGCGTAACCTTTGGATTTTCATCAGCAGATACAACGCATTCTTCCTGTTT
The DNA here is from genome assembly GCF_030182585.1 of Pedobacter faecalis. Lineage (NCBI taxonomy): Bacteria > Pseudomonadati > Bacteroidota > Sphingobacteriia > Sphingobacteriales > Sphingobacteriaceae > Pedobacter > Pedobacter faecalis. The sequence continues at coordinate 1,582,511 of NZ_JARXOW010000001.1, forward strand.
ATTATTTTTTTTGTCATCGGTCTTATCCTTACGGTTAAAAACAACGCTTATCAGCGTGGCGTAACGATCAATTCTACCAACGAGATTGTCGGGAAAACCTACGAGAATCTGAATGTACTCAGAAAGTATCTTAATCTGGGCGCTGTAAATGATAGTCTGGCAGCGGAAAATGCGAAGCTGAAAACGGAAATCCTTGCGTTAAAACTGGTGGATACCGCTAAGGCAGTGACCGTAAAAGACACGGCTGGCGTACCTCAGTACACCTATCTGGCTGCGCGGGTCATCAAAAACTCTATCACGCTTCGGAACAATATGATCACGATAAACCGGGGGCGTGCAGACGGCATTGCAGAGGGTATGCCCGTGGCTTCGCCCACTACGGGGGTGGTTGGATATATCCGTGATGTGTCGGAACACCTGGCCACCATACAATCGCTGCTGCATCAGAAAACTTTTATCAGTGTAAGCGTTAAAAGAAACAAGGCGGTGGGCTCGCTGGTGTGGGGCGACAGAAACTTTGACTATCGGACGGCTGTTATCAGGGATATCCCGAACCACTTCAAACTGACGCTGAAGGATACGATCGTGACTTCGAGTTATTCTGCTTTTCCGGCAGGTATACCGGTGGGACAGGTGATTAACACGGGAATTGCCAGTGGGGGTAATTTTATGACCATCGGCATCAGGCTGTTTAACGATTTCAGCACGCTGCAATATGTGTATGTGATTACGGATAAGTATGCCGCTGAACAAAAGGAACTAGAAGCTAAAACACCGGATGAACAGTAAGCTTATATTGGTGAACATAGTAAGGTGGGTTGTGCTTATACTGGTACAGATCCTGTTTTTGCGCAACATGGGTTTTTATAACCTGGCCAACCCTTTTCTATATATTCTGATTCTGCTGCTTCTGCCTTTCGGAATTCCCAATTTGCTTTTGTACCTCCTGGCCTTTCTGACGGGTCTCACACTGGATGCTTTCTATGACACCCTGGGCGTGCATGCGGCGGCCTGTGTGATGCTGGCTTTTGTACGCATCCTGTTTATTTCTGTGACAGTGAGCCGGGACGGTTTTGACGAGCCTGAGCCTACGCTGGGCAATATGGGCTTTAAATGGTTTATACTGTACGCATTCTTTTGTGTATTTTCACACCATCTGGTTTTTTTTATACTGGAAACCTTCAGGTTTACGGAGTTTTCGTACACGCTGTTCAGGTGCCTGCTGAGTGGCCTGCTTACGTTGTTCCTGGTGGTGTTGGTAGAGTTTCTATTTTATAACAGGAAAGCACGCTGATGAACAATCAGAATCTGTTTAACCGAAAATATGTTGTTCAGGGCCTCTTCATATTGATGGGCCTGATTTTGCTGAGCACGCTTTTCTATATGCAGGTATATAGTGATAAGTATTTCCTCTCGGCCGAGAGCAACGTGCTTCGGAAGATTTATACTTTCCCGGCCAGGGGGGTTATTCTGGACCGCAATGAGAAGATCCTGGTGCAGAATGAGCCGGTATACGATCTTATGGCTATACCTAATGACGTCAAGCCTTTTGATACCCTGGCGCTTTGCCGCATTATTGGCGTGGATACGGCCAGGTTTGGCCGGAACTTCAGGAAGACCAGGCGCCTGTCAAGATACCAGCCGGGAAGTATTGAAAAGCAGCTTTCGGTGGAAATATATCAGGCTTTGTCTGAACAGCTCTCCAGGTTTCCGGGCTTCTTTGTGCAGAGCCGAACCATCCGGCAGTACCCGGACAGCATTGCCAGTCACTTCCTCGGTTATACGAAAGAGGTAACACCTAAGGAGATTGAGACCTCGCAGGGCTACTACCGCTCGGGCGATTACATCGGTAAGTCGGGCGTCGAAAAATCTTACGAGCATGTGCTCCGGGGCGAACGCGGGGTGGTGAACATGCTCTACGATGTACACAATGTTCCGCAGGGAAGCTATGCGGAGGGTAAGTTTGACACCGCAGCGGTATCTGGTGAGCAACTGATCTCTTCGCTGGACAAGAGTCTGCAAAAACTTGGTGAAGAGCTGATGCAAAATAAAATTGGCAGCATTGTAGCCATTGAACCGGCTACAGGGGAGATTTTGGCCTTTGTAAGCAGTCCGGGTTACGACCCCAACCTGATGGTAGGCAGGCAATCGGGCAACAACTACATGGAGCTATTAAAAAATCCGCACCGGGTGTTCAACAACAGGCCAATCAGGGGTTATTACTCACCCGGATCGGCGTTTAAGCCGCTGAATGCGTTAATTGGTCTGCAGGAAGGCGTTATGGACCCGAATACCACGTTTTTTTGTCCGCACTATTTTCAAGCGGGGAGTCACCGGCTTAAATGTGAGCACTATGACGGTCCTGTGGCCCTGCGCATGGCGCTGGCCCGCTCGTGCAACACTTATGCCTGCTACGTTTTCCAGAGACAGCTGACGCAGCGGAAATATAAGAACCAGCGGATTGCTTATGACGATTGGCGCAAGAAAGTCATGTTATGGGGGCTTGGCGACAGTCTGGGGGTCGACTTGCCCGGGGAGCGCACCGGACGCTTGTACGATGCGGCTTATTATTCGGGTAAGTACAGCAAATACTGGGGCTATTCTACAGTTATTTCGCTGGCGGTGGGCCAGGGGGAGATGGACGCCACGCCACTGCAAATGGCAAATATTATGGCAGCAATTGCCAATCGGGGGTACTTTATCAAGCCCCACCTGATCAAGGGTATCGGTAAGAACAGGGTGATCAATAAAGAATACGTGAAGAAAAACTACGTCGGCGTAGATGCTCGGCATTTTGAGCCGGTGATAGACGGTATGCAGGATGCGGTGAATGCGTCGTGGGGCACGGCTATCGGATCCAGAATTGACGACATCGTGATGTGCGGAAAGACGGGAACAGTACAAAACCCAAGAGGTAAAAACCACTCGGTATTTATCGGCTTTGCGCCGAGAGACAATCCTAAAATTGCCATTGCCGTAATTGTAGAGAATGCGGGCTACGGGAGCAAGTACGCCGCTCCTATTGCGAGTTATATCACAGAAAAATATATTAAAGGTACCATTGCGGGCAGGCGTGCCGGCGACGTAGAGGCGATGAAGAAGGAAGTAGTCATGCCAGATCCGCCGAAACCTAAAGTTAAAAAGGTAGCCCCCGCCCCGGATACACTGAAACAGCAAATAGCATCTATCCAGCGATGAGTTATAATCAGGGAAACAGGTTCTTTTTTAATGTGGACTGGGTAACGATCCTGATCTACATAGCGCTGTGCAGCATCGGCTTTGTAAATATCTATGCCTCCATTTTTACCGCGACTGACGACCCGGGGATTTTTAACTTCAGTACAAATTATGGCAAGCAGCTTATTTTTATCATAAGCGGCCTGCTTATAGGCTTTTCGATATTGCTTCTGGATGCAAAATTCTTCAGCATATTCTCGCCCATCATATATGGCCTAACCTTACTGTTGCTTGTGGTGGTGTTGCTGATCGGGCGTAATGTTGGTGGCAACCAAGCCTGGATCGCTCTGGGAAGCTTCAGACTGCAGCCTTCGGAGCTGGCGAAGTTTGGCACGGCACTATTGCTGGCCCGTTACGTGAGTACGTTTAATCCTAAATTTTCCGACTTTAAGTCGATATTTTTTGCCGGCGTGATCATCCTGCTGCCTTTGATACTCATACTGCTGCAGCCCGACGCCGGATCGGCCCTGGTGTTTCTGTCTTTTATGTTTCCGCTTTACCGCGAGGGCTTATCTGGCTACTTTTTGCTCATCTTCCTGGGTATGATTGTGCTGTTTGTGGCAGACTTCCTTGTCCCGATGAATGTGTTGATACCGGTTATACTGGTGGTAGGAAGCCTTTTTGTATATACTTACCGGAGAAAACAGAAGGCCATGTTTTCGGCTATCATCGTGACGGTAGTTGCGATAGCCTACCTGTTTGTGGTAAAACTGGCCTACGAAAAGGTTCTTAAACAGCATCAGCGCACACGGATTGAGATCATGCTGGGCTTGAAGACCGACCCCAAGGGTGTGGGCTACAATGTGATTCAATCTAAGATCGCGATAGGTTCCGGACAGTTGACCGGACGCGGCTTTAAACAGGGTACGCAGACGAAGTATGGCTACGTACCGGAGCAAAGTACCGACTTTATTTTCTCTACCATAGGTGAGGAATGGGGCTTTGCCGGTTGTTTTGTTGTGATCGGGCTGTTTACTTTCCTGCTGCTCCGGATCATTAACCTTGCAGAGCGTCAGCGCTCGAGCTTTTCGCGGGTATACGGTTACTGTGTGGCAAGCATACTCTTCTTCCACGTATTCATCAATATTGGCATGACGATAGGGATAGTGCCCGTAATAGGCATTCCTCTCCCATTCATCAGCTACGGCGGATCATCGCTTTGGAGCTTCACCGTGTTGTTGTTTATTTTCCTTAAGCTTGACGCGAACCGGATGGGCTTTATTTAATCACACTTATCCTTTGGGAAAACGCTGATTCAGGAGCTCATAAAACTTATCGACGGTTGATTGCTTGGCCTGCCAGTTGTTCTTTTCAGCGTAGTTTTTCCGGAGAAAGGTGTCGGCCGTTTCAAAGTCCGGCATTTTGTTGATCAAGTCTATGGCCTCAGAGTACGCGAGATTGTAGCCGTTGAAGAGATCCTTAATGTACAGCAGCTTCTCGTTAAGTGTAATAGCCTTTTTCAGATCCTGCACAGCAGGTTTAGCCAGTTCATCGCGCTCGTTCTCCGCCTTTGCAGATCTTGCCGACAACAGGTCGTTCAAAGTAGGTGCAGGAGTAACGATCTTCTCTTCCGGCTTATCCGGAACAAGGTGCGTTACGGGTTCAGGTATCTGCTTTTCTTCAGGCTTATCGGCTACGAGCGGGGCACGATACTCCTGTATGGGTGCAACTTCCTCATGATGTTCTGGTTTTGGTTGCTCAGTAACTTCGCTTTCGCCCGGTTCTCGTCTGTCGGTCATCACAAACTCAAAGGTTGCGGCCGGCTCTTCAGCTACAAATTTAACAAGCTCTTCCGGGCGCTCAAAAAAAGCATAGTCTTTCGGCGCTTCGGTGGGGTGACCAGGCTCCAGCGGCTCGTCAATAACTGGGACACGCTCTGGCTCCTGTATCACTTCCGCTATTTCAGGCTCTGCCCTCTCCGCAAGTTGCTTTACTGGTTTGTTGTGATTAAGCTTTCTGACGATCTGCACATGGTCTGACAAAAAATCTGCGTTGGCCAGAAACAGTTCCAGTTCGAGTTCATTGAGCTGTTCGGGATTTTGTGCTAAAAACTCATATTGATCCTGGAGTTCATTCAGTATTCCTCCTATTTTCCTGAAGATATCGGTCTGGTTCATCATATTCAAAAGTACTACAAAATTATGATATTCACCTTTGCCCGCAGCAAAAGCAATACCATAACAGAAGGCCCGAAGTGATATGCTCAGGCTAAGGGACAGTTATCGCACCGCTTGCCTCTAAGATACTTTTCGCAGCATACTTTTTTCTTCTTCTTTTTCTTATCCTTCTTGTCTTTTTTGTCCTTTTTATCCTTATCCTTTTTTGACATAGCCGCTATTGAACATACGAAAAAAAGGCACATACATTGTTGTATGTGCCTTTATTAATTTAAGGGACAGGAGGCTAATTAATCTTCGCTGTCGTATTTTATCTGACCAACATGCTTGTCTATCTGCCATCTTCCGGTGCCTTCTTCTCCGATCACGTCGAAAAGCTCCAGGGCACGGCGGGCCTTGTATTCTTCTTCACGCTGCTCTTTGAAGAACCAGTTAAGGAATTCCAGAGTCACATAGTCCTGCTCTTTATGGCAGCGCGCAGCTATATTTTTGATAGATTGTGTTACGCTGATCTCCTGATCAAGCGCTTCTTCGAACACTTCACGGAATGAATTATATTCTATTCTGATGTTGGTGATTTCCGGTGAAATAGCCGTTCCGCCCATATCAAGTACATATTTATAAAACTTAAGCTGATGCATGCGCTCCTCTTCGGCCTGCTTAAAGAAGTAGTCGGCCGAATAGTCGTACCCATTGCGGTTGCACCACGATGCCATAGAGAGGTAAATCGCCGATGAATGCGCTTCCTTTTTTATTTGCTGGTTGATAAGTGCTTCTACATCTGATGAAATTAAGCACTTTGCGCGGATTATATCTTTCATGTTCTTTCTCCTTTGTGGTATTACTACATCAAAAGTAATGCTATAATACGACCAGAAAGAATATTAACGCAATATGGAAAGATTCTAATTCTAAGCTAATCAGGCAACTATCCTGTGCAGCCTGTCGAAGATGATGTGATTAAGCTCCAGCATAGCGAAGGTTCCCTGAAGAAGGTCTTTCAGGTTAATGATCTGGATTAAGGACAGTACATAGCAGTGGTCGCACGCGCAAATAAAAATGATCTCAAGATCAGGGGTTTTATCTGTGGTTAATAACCGGTGCTCTATATCAATCTGATAAACAGCTTTCTTTAATTTCAACAGATTACGGTAATCAAACCGGGCCAGCTTTCCGCCAAAATCAATATACCAGCAACGCTCTGCGTCCGACTGATACACGGCTCCTGCGGGTGTAGAGAATACTTCTGTAAAATTGAATCCTTGTGGTAAGTCTAGTTCCTGCATATTGTACACGCTAACGCGGTATGCAAAGGTTGAAATTATTTAGAATTAATCCAAATCGCCAATTATATTTTTTTCGCAGCCTCTTCATGCTTGCCGGCATACTTTTAGAAAATAACAGTCTATGGTGAACTTATTCGGCTTTCATTTCGTATATTGAGGCAATGTGGAATTCGGCAATGAATAGGTTGAGGCGGCTTCATGACCGGTTGATCGGTAGTCCTGATCAGACCATCCTCCAGGCAAGGATTTTCCATGAGGTGAGCATTATTGCGCTTCTGCTCATCCCCGCAGCCATATTTTTTAATCTTTTTATAGGCGTTCCCTATGCCGGCTATGTACTCTCGGCAGCGTTTATTTTAGTGGCCTTACTGTTTGTTAATTCGCGGTACTTCGGAAACCTGAAAGCCAGCGTTGCCATTTTTACCTTTTCTATGGCCAGCGTTCTGGCGATGAACTATTATATCAATTCGGGGGCACAGGGTCCTACCCTACTGCTTTTTGTGGTACTGATGGTTTTCACGATCTCGCTGATGCCTTCCGATCAGTATAAGTTCTGGGTGGTTTTTAACGCTGCTGTGGTTTCTGCCCTGGTGATATCGGAGTACTCAAATCCGCAGCTGATCAGCGAAAGTTACGAGGGACGGGCAAGCTATTTCATCGACATTTTAACAACATACATTGCCGTAATTGTCTGCATCGGCGTAGTGATGGCTTACCTCATCAGAAGCCACGAAACAGAGAAGGCTAAAGTGCTCAAGGCCTCCAAGGCCTTGAAACAAGCAAACGACGCCAAGACGAGGCTTTTGTCCATTTTGTCGCACGACTTACGATCTCCCCTGAATTCGATACAAAGTTTTCTGGAAATACTGATCGATTATAATTTGTCGGAACAAGAAGAGAAGGCAATTAAGAAGAGTCTGCTGCGGGAAACGAAAAATACTCAGGTAATGTTGTTTAACCTGCTTAACTGGACAAAATCGCAAATGGAGGGAGGCGTTACGGTAAATCTGCAGAAACTAAACCTCAACGAATCTGTGGAGGGATGTTTAAAAGTGCAGCGTGCGGCTGCTCTGGAAAAGATGATTACCATCCGTAACCTGACAGCACCAGACGCGAGTATCGTTGCAGACCCGGATATGTTTAGCCTTATTATACGCAATCTGGTGAACAACGCGATAAAATTTACACATACCGGCGGTGACATCAGCATTTTTAGTGAGGTTGGAGAGGGGTTCACCAAGTTGATGGTTAGGGACAACGGAATAGGCATTTCGGAGGATAAGCAGGAAAAGTTGTTTTCGCTGGAAACGCAGTCGGCCTATGGCACAAATAAGGAGAAGGGTGTGGGACTGGGGCTCTTGTTATGCTGGGAATTTACGGAAATGCAAGGCGGCAAAATTAGTTTCAGCAGTCGGCCGGGTGAAGGCACCTGTTTTACGCTGAAATTTCCTTCAGGTCAAAGTTCCGTAATATCAGCAGCTTACGCGTCTGGTGAAGGCAAGACCGTATATTAATTTCAAAAAACATTTTGACATTCAAAAAAAGAAGCTACATTTGCACTCCCCAACCGAGGGAATGTGATACTTCTTGAAGTTCACAGATGGTGCGGTAGCTCAGTCGGTAGAGCAATGGACTGAAAATCCATGTGTCGCCGGTTCGATCCCGGCCCACACCACAAAAAAGCCTTAGATTTCTCTAAGGCTTTTTTGCATTCAAACGCTAAGGAATATATACTCTGGCTCTGAAGCGCCCACTGATGTGGGTCGTCTGAAGCAGCATAGGCCCGATTCCAGCATTTGGAACGGTAAAATTACCTTCCACCCATTTATTGTCCATTTTTGTAATGTTGATACTTCCCCCACTTGGAACGAGGTCTGCCAGCAAAGGATCTACATAGGCACTGGTATACCCTCCGTGACCCATCAGAAAATGAAACTTGTTTCCGGTAGCAGTTAGATCATAAGCATAAGTACCTACGCCACCATTCCAGGTCAGTAAAAACTGACCACCACCCTCGGCTTCAGGATTTGATAAAAGATACCGCTGCCCCGATTTTACGGCAGGTGTGACCGGGAATTTAGTATAGGCAGAACCGCCTATAGTCAGCTCCGCCCATCCATCGCCCATAATTTCGATGTTGGACAACAATAAAAATGTACCTGTCATAGGTGCGCTCAGGGCCAGACTTACCGTCGCATTGGAAAAGCCGTTCACCGATGCGGGTGCCTGGTAAGTAATCGTATTGCCGTTCGAGCTAATGATGTTTCCAGGTCCAGTCAGATTCCAGGATTTAATGTATCTGGAAGGAAGTGGAACGGGTGTGCCGACCGGATAGCCAGGCTCAGTTCCCGGTTTACCCGTAAGCGGTTCCAGCAGGTCTTCGTATTTCGATTCTGTATAAATGAACGCCTTAATGACCTGTCTATCTCCAGGTTCCAGACTGGCATTCAGTGGAGAAAGAGAAACCCGGTTCATTACAGACCAGTCGCTGAAATGCTTGGTTTTAAAAGTTACTGTGCCCAATTGGACGTCATAACTGCTGGTGCCTACAAACTTCCACACCCCACTGGCCATCTGATAGGCAAACCCGAAGGTCTCAACCATGGCCACAGAATCCGCATCATATGCATAAGTCACCGAAACAGGTTTTTCAAACTGTACGTCATGCGGTGTCAACCTGAATGACTGGCCCACGCCAGCGATATTGGTTGTTGTAATGGGCTCAATCCCGATGGTCACATACTCTTTCAAGGCACCAGCGGGAATATTAATGGCCACATTGCATGCTGGAGAAGCGAGTGCTCCTCCTTCCGGGCCTACACGCCCCGTCACTGCCGTACCCATCGAGCTCCCTTTGGGGCGGACTAATGCCGCCACCACGGGATTTTCTTCATCTCCTCGTTTCTCTTTGTCCTTTTTGCAAGCCGGCAGGCTGGCCATACACAAAACACCTATCAGGTATGCACTTAATTTTTTCATGTAATCGTCTATTGCTATGGTTTTTATTAAATCATCGATTGGGTCAAAAGTACAAGGAGCCCCTTCACAGATAAATAAGCGACATCAATCATATTTATGGGTACTACTACCCATTTTCAGTACATTAATCTTATCTATATTTGAATATGATTGTCAGGCAGATTCTCTGTGTATTATTCTTGCTGGCTGCAAACTTGAACGCTGCCCCCAAAGAGCTTGTACTGAATTACGAACACCAGGTACCGGTACATTCTGGCACGCTGGAAGCGATATACGAAGACGAGCATGTCAAAAATATCGTTAATGGCTTCATGTTCGGGGCTTTACTTGCCCTGATGATTTACAGCCTGTATACTTATATCGCCACCGCGGACAAAACGCATTTATATTACTCAGGTTATCTGTGTTTCAGCATTCTGTTTTTACTGATCCGGAACGGCTATCTTACCCAAGGGATACCAGTTTGGAGTTTAAGTGGGCTCACCATAAGCTCGACGATCGCCTTGATTTTCAGCATACCCTTCAGTAATGGCTACTTGCGGTTGAAAGCCTATTATCCCAAGATTTACCGTCTTGGTAGATGGCTGATACCAATCTTACTGATTCCAATGCTCATTGATCTTTCCGGTCATCCGGTTATGGCCTTTAGAGTCCTGCAGGCATGCCTGGCTCTCGCAGCTGGCTATTGGCTGTCCGCTGCCTGCTTAAGCTTGATACAGGGCTACAAACCAGCATATCATTATTTGGCCGCGTTGACTTTCCTTCTAGTCTGTTACGGCGTTTATGAGGGCTTCCACTCCTCTATGAGCCTGCAAATGGGACTTTGCCTGCAAGCCCTGGTACTATCTTACGCGCTAGCTGTAAAACTGAACGATTCTAAAAAGCAGACGATGCGCCTGCAAACTGAAATGCTGCAACAAACCGCCGGGTTCTCCAGGGAGCTCCTGATTGCGCAGGAAAATGAAAAGGAAAGTATCGCCGCTGAACTGAGCAACCAAGTCGGACAGCTACTGGTATTGCTTAAGAATGAAATGCATGCGCTGGAAAAACTTAGCGAGGGAACCAATACCGAACTTTTTGAAAATATCACTCGTGACATTGGAAAAGCCATAGAGGAGGTTAGCAATGTTTCATTTTCCCTTAGACCATATCAAATGGACACACTTGGACTAAAACGCTCCCTGGAACGACTGGCTGAGGACATGGCTCATGAAATATCAACAACCCTTCTAATAAAAATAGCGGAAATCGATCAGTTGCTGACAAGGGAGGCCCAGATGAACCTCTACAGAATCGTCCAGGAGCTGCTCAGCAATCTGGCCAAACATGCCGATGCCACCACTTGCAGCATCAACATCCAGATCTCCGAAAATTATATCGTCCTGAAGTACAGGGACAATGGGAAAGGTTATGATACCGGCTACACTTCATCAGGACTGGGTCTGTCTGGCATCCGCGAACGCTGCAAACTTTTGGAGGCCGATCTTAAAATGAGCAGTAAACGCAACTCAGGCACCGAAGTTTATATCAATATACCTATGCAAATACTATCGACATGAACGAAAAAACCACTATACTCATCGCTGATGATCATCCGATTTTCCTCAAGGGACTCAAAGAAGTCATAGAAACGGAACCGGGCTACGAAGTCATTTTTGAAGCAAAAAATGGGCTGGAAGCACTCGCCGTTGCCAAAACGCGTCGTCCTATGGTAACCATTCTAGACATAGACATGCCTGAAATGAACGGACTGGTTGCAGCCGAAGAGCTGATTAAACTCGTTCCTGATGCAAATGTCATACTGCTCACCATGCATAAGGCGAAAGACACCTTCCTGCGCGCCCTGGATATTGGCGTGGCCGGCTATGTATTGAAAGAAAATGCCGTGGTAGATATCATCCAGGCCATAGAAGCGGTCTTGACCGGAAATTCCTATATCAGTCCAGAAATGAGCTCCTTTCTGCTCAGCCAGCGCCGAACCGGAGCCAATAATCCCACGGCTATTGAGCTGCTGCATATCCTTACCCCCTCAGAAAGGAAAATTCTGAGGCTGGTCGGAAGCTACAAAAGTACCAAGGCGATTGCTGATGAATTATTCATTAGTGAAAAAACGGTCTCTAACCATCGGATGAACATCCTGAAAAAGTTAAATCTGAATGGTAAGAACAGCCTCCTGCGTTTTGCCATTGAACATCGGTAACCGTATGACCCAAGGCTTCATCAAAGCTTTTTTAACAGTGATACTGGTCGTCTTTTTCAGTGCAAGACCAGGCTATTCCCAGGATATTAGACTCAGAAGCATTGAAAAAAGCTATGTCCTAAGGCACCCGATGTTTGTGGTCGACGAGGACAATAATTTGCCAACTGAGCAGATACCTTACGAAAACTTCAAGGCATCAGAATTCGCGACGCTGTCACTTGGATCCACAAAAGCCTCCGTATGGGTAAAAGTCCGCATACTTAATCAAAGCGATAAAGAGGACTGGCACATTCAAATCGATAGTCCCCCGGTTCTCGAGTCGGTCAGCGTTTATCAGAAAAACGGGGACCGACTGATAAAGATATTTACCAAAAAATCCACGACACCTAAAGCGACAGGCGAAGTGAGCGTAAACAATTTGCTGATCCCGGTTTCGATTCCAATCGATACAGAGGCAGAGATCTACATTAAAGCCAGCAGTAATAATATACTCAGGCTACCCATTAAATTCATCACCTTGCAGAAGGCTTTCGAAGAAAGTTACCTGACTGATCTATTGAATGGGGTTGTTTTTGGTATGCTAATCGCTTTTGCTATTTATAACCTGTTTGTATATATACTAACAAAAGAACAGCCCTATCTATACTATTTGGGAGCAATCTTCTTCTGGAGCCTAAACGTGTTTTTTTATAACGGTTTTCTGCCCGAAATGCTGGGGGCACTCGACTGGTTAAACAGCGCGGGAACAATCATCGCCCTGGCAAGTTTAATGAGCATACTATTTACCAATTCGTTTCTTCAGACAAAAAAGAACAGCCCTCTTTTTAATAAAATCAAGGGATTGATGTTTTTCTTCTCCTTGATCATACTGCTGACTGATATTTTCTGCAAAGGACCCTACTCCTTCATGCTTGTACAATATCTAATGTACCCCTATTTCTTATATTGGTTTGGAGCAGGTGTGCAAAGTTTGAAAAATGGGTATAAGCCAGCGATTTATTTTTTATTAGGATTCGGATCGCTAATGCTAGGCAATGCAATATACAATTTGAAAGACCTGAATATTCTTCCGGATAACCTCATAACTCGCACGAGCATGCATTGGGGTACGCTACTGGAGGCTTTGATCCTATCTTACGCCCTTGCGAACAGGCTTAACTTTTACCGTAAGCAGCAGGAGCATATCCAGCGGAAAACTATTGCAGAAAAGAGCGCATTTCTTAAAGAGCTCCTTAAGCGCCAGGAGCAGGAAAAGAAACGTGTAGCCATGGAACTGCACGACAATATCGGCCAGCAACTGATCCTGATCAAAAACCGGTCCTGGCGCCTGCAGCAAATCAGCGAAGAACCCCTAAAAAATCTGATTACCACTTCCATTGAACATATTGCAGCGATCATGGCTGAAGTTCGAAGCATACTTCATCGCCTCAGACCATACCAAATGGACCTTTTGGGATTGACACAAAGCATCAACGGATTAATTAACGATACATTTAACGACTACGAGATCAAACAGGGTAATACCGATGAGGTCAATCAGCATTTTGATGCAGACGAATCCATGCACATTTTCCGAATTCTCCAGTTGCTGTCCCAGGACATTCTAGCTTGTACCCCCGATAAACAGATCCGCTACGCCATCACCCGCAAAGCTTTCGCCGTAGATTTCTCATTTGAATTTCAAACTACAGGCCAGTTGGAGAACAGTTCACCCGATATTCAAAACAGACTTGAACTGCTTAAAGGTGATATCAACATTCAATCTAGCCATAATACCACCAAAATAACGGTTAACATACCCTTTAACCATTAAAATAAGCAATACTACCCAGGTACTTGAACAGTACTGCCCATTCCCGGGCGTCCATTCCGAGCTTATTTTTGAATCGTAATTTCAAACCTGTCGCCTAGCGGCAGCGTAACAAACAAAACGAACTAAGCTATACCATGGAAGAGATCAGATTTAACCTGTTTAGGAATGTACACAAAGGATTAAGGGCGCTACTGGCCGATACGCTTATTCTGCTTCAGCAAACAGACTTTCTAATTCAAACCGAAGCTAATACCGCCTTCGAAAGAATCAAACTGGTCTTGTTGCTGATGCACCAGCACACCAAGTGGGAAGTTGACTTCGTATTTCAAAAATTGGGCGCCAACGCACTAAGTATGACTGGGTATTTTGCCAATCAACATTACCACGCAGACGCCCTAACCATGAATATGGATGTTCTTATCTGCGGACTCGAGGATGCAAAAAGCGAGACAGAAAAAGAAGCAATCTCTTATAGTCTGCTAGACGCCTTTGTGGAATTTACAGCCTATAATTTTACCCACATGACCATGGAGGAGCAATTAATCAATCCCCTCCTGTGGCACACTTTCAGCGACCAGGAACTACAGGCGATGCAAATGCAGCATTTAAACACTGCTAACAGCAAAAGTCAGCAGGCTTTCCTGCAATGGATGCTTATTCACAACAGCAACAGAGAACTTGCCAACTGGCTGAATAGCATGAATTGTAGCGCAACGGCACCGCAGTTTAGGCGAGTCTTTGACCTCGCTCAGGAAGTACTGTCGCCGGAGAGACTGGAATTCCTTAATCTAAATGTGTATGCCAGAGAAAATTAGTAGTCGATTTATTCACAACAGTAAATGCACGTAAAATAAGATCAAAATAACATGAAAAAATTAATCTTAGTCTCAGCCCTTCTGCTGGCCGGCACCAATTCAAACGCTCAGAGCTTTTTAAACAAGTTGAAACAAAAGGCAGAAGACATTGCCTCCAAAACTGTGGATAAAGCACTGGAAGGAAAGAGCAGCAAAACTGCAGAAGCCAGCAAAACGGGCCAACCTCCAGCGAAAGCCGAAAGCGGCCATACCACAACAAACCCGGCACTCACCAGTACTACCACGTACGACTTCGTTCCTGGATCTAAAGTATTGCTGGTAGATGATTTCTCCCAGGACGCGCCTGGCTCTTTTCCTCTGAAATGGTACACCAGAAGTAAAGCTGAGGTCGTCACCTTGAACACCGCCAAAGGAAACTGGTTGCGCGTTTATCCTGGAACATTCGTAAGTCCGGTCGTAAACGTTGCGGAGAATACAACGATTGAATTTGACCTGATCATGAACTGGCCGAAGGCGGGTGGCTATTTGGTGCCAGCAATTGGCTTTGCCCTTTACGACCGGGGGAATAAAGGAGAGATTCTATCATATGACTACCGCCTTAAGAATTGCTTGAAATTCAATATCGCACCCTACCGATCGGAAGCTGTGGTACAACTGACCTCCTATGAAAACGGAGCCAAGAAACTGGAAAGTGATAAATACCGTGTTGCAAATTTCGAAAGCAAGGTAGGCAGCGTAATTCATGTTGCCATCAGCATCCAAAAAGAGAGAGTCAGGATCTGGATAGATAAGGAAAAAGTATTTGACCTGCCTCAAGCGGCCCCGCTCGACGGAAATTTAAATCAGCTAAAAATTGACATGTCCGGCTCCAATTACACCAATGATCAGCTTGGCTATTATGTATCCAACTTCCGTTTCGCGGAAGGCAGTTCAGACAATCGCTCTAAACTACTGACCACAGGGAGACTGGAAACTAGCGGAATCCTGTTCGCTACCAATTCCGCTGAAGTAAAATCAGACAATGAAGGGACGATTAAGGAAGTAGCGGCTGCTATGATGGAAAACCCCGATCTGAAAATCAAAATTATAGGCCATACCGACGCAGTAGGGAAACCTGAAGCCAACCTGATCCTGTCTGCAAAGCGAGCAGAAGCGGTTCGCGACGCGCTCGTTAAAATTTACAAAATCAGTCCCGATCGAGTCGAAACCGAAGGAAAAGGATCCAATGCACCTGTTAGCGATGATATTAGCGAAGCTGGTAACGCCAAGAACAGAAGAGTCGAGTTCATAAGACAAAGTGGCAAGTGAGTCCGGGGTGAGTCGCCTTTTTCCAGCAAAAAGGCGACTCAATGCTGTTTCATCGTGGTAGAAAACGCCTGGTCATACTCTGTGAGAGCCCTACCTAAATTAGGAATTAGAAGGTGTCACTCCAAGGTAACAGCGACATCTCAATGCTGTGCAGCGCTAAACAAAAAGTCCTTGTGGGTGTTTTATTCAGAACACTACTTAACTTAAATCTGCTATAATGGAAAACAAAGATCAAGCACGCGACAGTTCAAACAACACTCAGTCTACCAACGATCACATTGAATCGCTAGAGGGGAAAGAAGCCCTGGAAAAGCTGAAGCATATCGCTAAGAGCGCGGAAAACTGCTTTTTTTGCACCAATATTAAAACAGGCTTGCCATTGTCGGTAAGGCCGATGTCTGTCCTGGAGGTTGACGATGAGGGAAACCTCTGGTTTATGAGCATGAAGGAAAGTCATAAGAATCACGAAATAGAGTCTGACCCCTTCACACACCTGTTTTTTCAGGAGAACAAAAACTCCGGTTTCCTTAACATCTACGGCATAACCGAGATAGTGAGAGACAGAAAAAAGATCGAGGAACTATGGAATCCGCTTTTGAAGGTTTGGTTTCAGGACGGTAAAGACGATGAAAATATTAGCTTGCTGAAGGTTGTACCTACCAACGTTTACTATTGGGATACGCGCCATGGCGAGGCTGTAGCTTTTATCAAGATGGCAGCATCGGTAATTACCGGTAAAACGATGGATGATTCTGTAGAAGGAAAACTTGAGTTTTAGTAGGATTTTTCCTGTCGACAGTTAATTTATGCTAGCATAAGATCGGCTTTTTGGGGTATTTATCCTAACTTAGCATACGATAATCATGATCTGAATGTTGGCACAAATAATATTTATAATCATTACGCTGGCGGCCTTTGGCTTATTTGCATTTAACCTAAAGAAAGTAATCCGCAATATTAGGCTGGGCAGGCCGGCAGACCGGTTTGACCAGCCTCAGCTCCGGCTGATGACCATGCTGAAAGTAGCATTTGGCCAGACTAAAATGTTTTTCAGGCCAATACCGGCCATTCTGCATATGGTGGTATATGCCGGCTTTGTGATCATCAACATTGAGGTCCTGGAGATCATGATCGATGGTGTATTTGGTACGCACCGGATCTTTGGCGGACTGGGCATGCTTTATAATACGCTCATTGGTTCTTTTGAACTCCTGGCCATTGGTGTCTGGATCGCCTGTGCGATTTTCCTTGTCAGACGTAACATACTTAAGCTACGCCGTTTCCGTGGTGTGGAGATGAAAAGCTGGCCGCGGTCCGACGCCAACTATATTCTTATTACCGAGATATTGCTGATGACTGCCTTCCTGCTAATGAATGCAGCCGACGCGAAGCTACAGTCGATGGGTTCAGCACATTATATTACAGCGGGATCCTTTCCGGTGAGTCAATATCTCGTTCCTTTTCTGCCAGCGGGCGAAGGTTCACTGATTCTGATTGAGCGCGCGTGCTGGTGGTTCCATATCATCGGTATCCTGGTTTTCCTTAACTACCTGCCCTACTCCAAACATCTCCATATTCTTTTTGCTTTCCCGAACACTTATTTTTCCAACCTGGAACCAAAGGGTGAATTCAACAATATGAGCAGCGTTACCAACGAAGTTAAGGCCATGCTGGATCCCTCTTTTACGCCGCTTGCTGCAGAGGAAGGAAGATTTGGCGCGAAGGATGTGAACGACCTTACCTGGGTAAATCTGATGAACGCTTATACCTGCACGGAATGCGGCCGCTGTACTGCGGTATGCCCGGCCAACATGACCGGAAAATTGCTGTCGCCAAGAAAAATCATGATGGACGCGCGCGACAGAATGGAGGAAGTCGGCAGAAACATTGACAAAAACGGTGCTGGTTTCGAGGACGGAAAGTCTTTGATCGACGATTACATCAGCAGAGAAGAAATATGGGCCTGTACAAGTTGCAATGCCTGTACAAATGCGTGCCCGGTAAACATTGACCCCCTGGCGATCATTATGGACCTGCGCAGATATGCTGTAATGGAAGAGTCTAAAGTGCCAGGCAGTTTGAATGCGATGCTTGGTAACATAGAGAATAACGGTGCTCCATGGAAATATGCACCGGCCGACCGTTTTAATTGGGCGGAGCAAAATTAATTTAATCTGTTAGTAGAAATACGCTGTGGAATGAGCGAACAACTGAATTTTAAGGTGCCAACAATGGCCGAACTGATTGCCAAGGGTGAAGAGCCGGAGATATTGTTTTGGGTTGGTTGTGCGGGCAGCTATGACGAGCGGGCACAAAAGATTACCCGGGATATATGCAAGATACTGCATCACGTTGGCTTAAAGTATGCTGTTCTTGGAACAGAAGAGAGCTGTACCGGCGACCCGGCAAAACGTGCGGGCAATGAATTCTTGTTTCAAATGCAGGCAATGGCCAATATTGAATTGTTAAATGGCTATAACGTTAAAAAGATCGTTACCGGATGCCCGCATTGTTTCAACACGATCAGAAATGAGTATCCGGGACTGGGCGGGAGTTATGAAGTTATCCATCATTCTCAGTTAATTCAGCAGTTGATTAACGAGGGCAAGCTGAAAGCAGAAGGCGGGGCGCAGTTTAAAGGAAAAAAAATCACCTTTCACGACCCCTGTTATCTTGGTCGCGGCAACAATATATATGAAGCACCGCGCGCTGCCCTTGAGGCATTGGATGCCGATCTGGTTGAGATGAAACGCTGCAAGTCGGGAGGCCTATGCTGCGGAGCAGGCGGAGCTCAGATGTTCAAAGAACCCGAACCAGGGAGAAAAGATATCAATATCGAAAGAACGGAGGAAGCGCTTGCTTTACAGCCGGATATTATAGCGGCAGGCTGCCCGTTTTGCATGACCATGCTGAGGGATGGCGTGAAGCTGAAAGAGAAGGATCAGGATGTCCAGGTTTTGGATATTGCTGAAATCACCGCACGGGCAAATGGATTGTAGTCAATTGAATATTGCTTCTTTGAACTCAGGCAGTAACGGCAACTGTTACTTTGTGGGCAATAAGCAAGATGCTGTCTTAATTGATGCCGGCATTTCGTGTCGGCTCACTGAAACAAGAATGCGCAGGCTGGGCTTGCCTATGCAGCATATTCGTGCAATATTTATATCCCACGAACATACAGATCATATAAAAGGTGTGTGCGGGCTGGCTAGCAAGTATCAGGTTCCGGTCTACATTTCTAACAAGACCTTGCTTAAGTGTCGTTTCGAACTTCCGTCCTACCTTTTACGCTCGCTGTCCGACCAGCAGAGCGTTCAGATTGGTGAGCTGACAATCTTCACTTTTGCCAAGCATCACGACGCCGCAGAGCCTTACAGCTTTGTGGTTTCATGCGGAGAAACGAATGTAGGCGTATTTACAGACATCGGCCGCGTATGCGATCAGCTAACCAATCAATTCAAGCGTTGTCACGCCGCCTTTCTTGAAGCCAATTACGACGATGAGCTTCTAATGAAAAGCAACTATCCATATTTCCTGAAACGCAGGATCAGCGGCGGCTCTGGTCACTTATCGAATCAAAAAGCGCTGGAGCTATTTATGGACCACAAGCCGGCTTTTATGACCCATCTTATCCTGGCACACTTATCGGCTCAAAACAACTGTGCGGATCTGGTGCAGGGCATGTTTGAACGCCATGCTATAGACACGAGAATTATTGTTGCATCAAGACATGAGGAAACTGAAGTTTACCACATCAACGGACCGGTGACCCGGTTCAAACAGCATACTATTTTTGAGCAAGCTGCCTTGAACTCATTCTGATAAGCCTTGTCCGAAGATCGGCTAACATCTCTGGCTCTATATTCCTGATTGGGATGCTCATGTAGGTCGACACACTGTCTATATCGCCACCTTTGTCGTGGTAGGTCTGCACAATAACATCTTCAGCTTTGGTACGCAGGTACAATGTACCCTCTTTGTCTGACCCGTAATAGTCCATATCCACGAATTTGGCTACATTAAAAGAAAAATACTCAATCTTTCCTGCTGCTAAGAAACGCTTGTACCGGCAAAAGCCTGTGTTGGTAACATGGAGTTCAAACCGTTTTAACCTATGACTTGTTGCGTTGTCGTTATGATGATTCTTTAACAATTCCTGCACATTTGTCGCGTCTTCCTCAGGCGAGGCAACAAATGCAAATGACAGACAGAATGCTGCTGATGCCAGGAACAATCCACTTTTTACAGAAAATATGGATTTAGCGATGAACATACTTTTTAGAAGCTTGACTACGTTATTAAATCGTAGCTGAAGTTAATTAATTTCGTATTTTTGAGACATGAGTTTTTCTCCACAATCTAAGGTCTGGGTATACCAGAGCAATCGGAAATTTACTTCAGACGAGGTGCAGGCTATACGGAAACGGTTGGACACCTTCTTGAGTCAGTGGACTGCTCACGGACAGGCATTAAAAGCTAAAGCAGAGATTGTTCATGATTTCTTTATCGTGCTGGTTGTAGATGAAGCTTCGGCTTCTGCAACGGGTTGTTCTATTGACGCGTCGGTACGTGTCATCAAGGAAATTGAGCAGGAATATCAGGTTGATCTTTTCGACCGCTTTAATATGGCGTACAAGGTAAATGACGTAGTCGTCGTTGCCACCAAAGAAGATTTCCAGACTTTAGTAGATATTAAAGCCGTAGGGCCTGAAACTATCGTATTTAATAACCTGGTAACCACGCTGGAGGAATTTGAGTCAAAATGGGAAGTCCCTTTTGGACAAAGCTGGCACGCCAAGGTGTTCGCCTAAGCATATTATATACTTTTCGGGATTCCAAGTCTGCGCATATTTTTCATGATCAGGTATTGTCTGCGGAGAATATAAGAAGTGGGCTTTTTAGGACTCCAGCGCCGGGGATTTGGCAAACACGCGGCGATGAGTGCTGCCTGTGCTCTGGTTAATTTATTACTGGATTTGTCGAAGTAGCTCTGCGAGGCCGCCTCAGCACCATAAATGCCATCGCCCATCTCTATTACATTGAGATAGACTTCAAGAATCCTTTTTTTACTCCAAAGCACTTCTATAAGTACGGAGAAGTAGGCCTCAAAGCCTTTTCGTATCCAGGACCGACCGGGCCACAGAAAAACATTTTTAGCTGTTTGCTGGGTTATCGTACTGCCGCCTTTAAGCCTTTTGCCTTTTTTATTTGTGGTGTAAGCGTTCTCTATGGCTTTAAGATCGAAGCCCCAATGGGTTAAAAACCGCTGATCTTCGGCCGCGATGACGGCATTTCTCATGTGGACGCTGATGTCTTCTAAGTCGCGCCACTTCTTTTGCATTTTGACTGGCTTACTTTGACTGTCCCGCTCAGCATTGCGCTGAATCATTAAAATAGTAATTGGCGGATTCACGAACCGATACGCAAATACCCAGAGAACTGTAACTGTGACAAACCAAAGCAAGATTTTAAGCGCAATATGAACGACTTTTGTTGCACCCGTAGATTTCGATTTACTCTTGGAACGCTTCACGATTGGTTTGTCTTTGATTTTCTGTCTAAAAAAAAAAGCGCCCTGAGAAACAGGACGCTTTTATAAATTCAATCAGCAATTATTCTGCTACTACTTCAAAAGGAACTTTAACTTTCACCTCTTTGTGTAAGTTTAAGTTTGCTACGTATTCCCCAACAAACTTAGGTTCAGTTTCAAAAGTAATACGGCGACGATCTACATCAAAACCTTTTTGCTTCAAAGCATCAGCAATCATGATGGTATTCACAGCACCGAAGATCTTTCCTGTTTCACCAGCTTTAGCGCCTATGCTCAATTTAACATCTGCAAGCTTAGCAGCAACACCTTCCGCATCTTTCTTAATCTTATCCTGCTTAAAGGCAGCCTGCTTAAGATTCTCAGCAAGAACTTTCTTTGCAGAAGCGGTAGCCAACTGCGCGTAACCCTGAGGAATCAGGTAATTACGGCCATACCCAGGCTTAACAGTTACGATATCATCTTTTTCCCCTAGGGATTTGATATCTTGTTTTAAAATAACTTCCATCTCAACTCCTATTTTAACTGGTCAGCAACAAACGGTAATAAACCAATATGACGCGCACGCTTAACTGCTTGTGCTACTTTACGTTGAAACTTCAATGAAGTACCAGTTAAACGGCGGGGTAAAAGCTTGCCCTGATCGTTGATAAACTTCAAAAGAAAGTTTGCGTCTTTATAATCGATATACTTGATTCCGTTCTTTTTGAAACGGCAGTATTTCTTTCTGTTATCGTCCACTTTTGGAGCGGTAACATATTGTATCTGATCCTTTGCCATTATACTGCAGCCTCCTGTTTTGGTTTTTTGTTAAAAGCTCCGCTACGTTTCTTCTCGTTGTAAGCTACCGCATGACGGTCAAGCTTAACAGTAAGGAAACGCATAACACGCTCGTCGCGCTTAAGCTCCAATTCCAGTTTACTAATCAATTCGCCTGAAGACTTATACTCTGTCAGGTGAAAAAATCCACTTGCTTTTTTTGCAATAGGATACGCTAATTTTCTCAAACCCCAATTGTCCGCTTGGACAATTTCGGCTCCGCCATCAGTAAGAATCTTGGTAAATTTAGCAATCGCTTCTTTAGCAACTTCTTCTGACAACAACGGGGTTAGAACGATAACAGTTTCGTACTGATTCATTGTTATTTAAATATTTATGTTTTTTCCGCTTTATAACGGGACGCAAAAATAGGAATAAATTTTCAACAAACAAACACCAACTATTGAAATGTCAATTGGTTAGCCCTAGGCACCGACGGTAAAATAAAAAACATACACCGCAATGCGTAGCTCCGCAAAATTTCTTAATTTCGTTGCGATGGATAATTTCATAGTTTCTGCCCGGAAATACCGTCCTGCAACCTTCGAAACGGTTGTTGGACAACACCACATTACCGGCACGCTTAAAAATGCCATCAAAAACAATCAGTTAGCCCAGGCGTTCCTTTTTTGCGGTCCGCGTGGCGTAGGTAAAACCACCTGCGCAAGGATTTTGGCCAAGACCATAAACTGCACATCCCTTACTGCTGAGCAGGAGGCCTGCGGTGAGTGTGAATCCTGTCTCTCTTTTCAGAGCGGGCATTCCTTTAATTTCCATGAATTGGATGCGGCCTCCAATAACTCGGTAGACGACATTCGCAGCCTTATTGAACAGGTACGCATACCGCCTCAGGGGGGTAAGTACAAAACTTACATTATTGATGAGGTTCACATGCTTTCTGCAAGTGCATTTAATGCCTTTTTGAAAACGCTTGAAGAACCTCCTTCTTATGCCATCTTTATCTTGGCGACCACTGAGAAGCATAAGATATTACCGACAATTTTATCCAGGTGTCAGATTTTTGACTTTAACAGAATCCATGTTGAGGATATTTCGGAGCATCTGGGCAGGATTGCGAAGCGGGAAAACATTCTTGCAGAACCCGACGGGCTCCATATTATTGCGCAGAAAGCCGACGGTGGATTAAGGGATGCCCTGTCTATGTTCGATCAGATTGTTAGTTACACCAACCGGAATCTTACCTATAAATCTGTAATTGAGAACCTGAATATTCTTGATTACGATTACTATTTCAAACTGACACAATTGCTGGTTTCTTCCGATATAAGCGGTGCATTGGTGCTTTTCGATGAAATATTAAATAACGGCTTCGACGGAAATAATTTTATCAACGGCCTGGCAAGTCATCTTCGCAACCTCTTGGTATCTAAAGATCCACAGACAACCAAATTGCTGGAA
The DNA here is from genome assembly GCF_030182585.1 of Pedobacter faecalis. Classification (NCBI taxonomy): domain Bacteria; kingdom Pseudomonadati; phylum Bacteroidota; class Sphingobacteriia; order Sphingobacteriales; family Sphingobacteriaceae; genus Pedobacter; species Pedobacter faecalis. Next base: position 1,606,052 of record NZ_JARXOW010000001.1, read on the forward strand.
GTAAGTGAGAACATCAAACAAAAATATATCAGTCAGGGTCAGGCTCTGTCAGCATCGTTTATACTAACGGCACTCAATCTTGCCAATCAGTGTGATCTTAACTATAAAAACAGCAAGAATCAGCGCCTTCAGGTAGAGCTTACGCTCATAAAAATGTGTCATATAGAATCAGTGGTCAGGTTGTCTCAACCTCTTGCGGCACACACAGACACTGACAATGCTCAGATTAAAAAAAAAACGAATTTAGTCATTGAGGAAATAAAAAAAGTCGAGTCAGTTCTGGAAAAAACATCAGTAGTACCCGACTCAGCGGTTTCAAAGAATGTACCTGCCCCCGCCACTCCTGCGCCGCCCCAGAATAAAATTGCGCTAAAACCATCAGCCGGAACTTCTAAGGCTTCCATGCTCATCCCTTCTTTAACAGATCTTGAAAGTATCGCCAGTGGTGATAACGATAAAGAACCTAAATATCTGACCGGGAACGATGCTGAGCCCTTCACTTTCGATCAATTGCTTGTTCATTGGAAAGAATATGCATCGCTTGTGAAAGAGAAGGGTAAGATAAATGTATACACTCTGCTTACCTGTGACGATCCGGTTTTAGATCGGCCTGAAGAAATAACCGTGCATGTAGAACATAAAATTCAGGAGGGTCTGCTGCATGATGAAATGATCGACCTGCTAAACTTCTTACGGCCGCGCTTAAAAAACTTTAATGTTACCGTTAAAGCAAAGCAGATCGTCCGGCCCGTGGTTAACAGGCTTTACACCAGCACAGAGCGCTATCAGTACCTGGTAGAAAAGAACCCGAAACTGGAAGACCTGCGCCGGATGTTCAACCTCGACATCAACAGTTAACTGACCGGCCGGTCATTTATCGGATAGCCCTCTTCATCAAGGTCGTCGCGCTCATCCTCTGGCGTCCGCGCAAGGAACTCATCTTCAGGATCTAAAACAACGCTTTCACCTTCGTCTACATGCATCCCAAGTTGCTCCAGAGTTTTCTCAGCCTGAGTTTCCTTATCAGCATATTCATCACCTATATAGGGATTGGCCTCATCAAAGGTCGAGTCAAAATCTGCCCCATTATCAGAAGGTACTTCATATCCAAAAGGATGATCGTAATCCTTGTCATCTCCTTTAACATCAACTTCAAATGTGTTTTTGTCCTTGTCGAAAGAAAGGTTCTCGAAATCCCGGGTTTCTCCCAGATCGTCACGATGGATGAGATCGCGTGCAGGCTCCTTAAAATCTTCTTTATTGTTTTCTGTGTTCATAGTTGTCTGTTTTGAATAGATAACGCCCGACCAGACCACTTTGTTTGCCGCAAAAAAGCCCGCCTATGGTACAGATAGGCGGGCTTCAAACTTTAATAATGGAGGGAATTACACCTTTATCGTTTCAAGTGCTGAGTTCAGCGTAGCACTTGGACGCATTGCTTTAAAGGCCAACTCATCGTTGGGATGATAATACCCGCCTATATCCTGAGGTTTACCCTGTGCAGCGATCAGTTCCTCAGATATTACGTTTTCATTTTCTGACAGGAGCTTTGCCAGCGGAGCAAATGTATGCTGTAGTTCCGCATCTTTAGTCTGGGCTGCTAAGGCTTCAGCCCAATACGTCGCCAGATAGAAGTGAGATCCGCGGTTGTCGATCTGTCCGACTCTCCGGGCGGGCGACTTGTCATTAGCAAGAAACTTCTCCGTGGCGGCGTCAAGCGCTTCAGCTAAAACAAGTGCCTTCGCATTATTCTGGGTCTGACCAAGGTGTTCAAGTGAAACTGCGAGCGCTAGAAATTCTCCTAAAGAATCCCAACGTAAATATCCTTCCTGCAGAAATTGCTCCACATGCTTGGGAGCAGATCCTCCTGCACCTGTTTCAAACAGGCCACCACCATTCATCAACGGTACAATAGAGAGCATCTTAGCTGAAGTTCCCAATTCAAGTATCGGGAACAAGTCTGTCAGATAATCACGGAGCACATTACCGGTTACGGATATGGTATCCTCTCCTTTTCTTATGCGCTCAAGTGTAAATCTTGTAGCCTCCACAGGAGCCAGGATGCGGATATCCAGGCCAGAAGTATCGTGATCATTCAGGTAAGTCTTTACTTTGGCAATAATCTCACGGTCGTGAGCCCTGTTTTCATCGAGCCAAAACACAGCCGGTGTGGCCGACAAGCGGGCCCGGTTTACCGCAAGCTTAACCCAGTCCTGGATCGGCGCGTCTTTGGTCTGGCACATACGGAATATATCACCTTCTTCTACAGCCTGCTCAAAAAAGACGTTCCCCGCGGCATCCATAACCCGGATAACACCTGTACCCGTTGCCTGGAACGTTTTGTCGTGCGAACCATACTCCTCAGCTTTCTGAGCCATCAGACCGACGTTAGGGACAGAACCCATGGTTTTTACATCAAAAGTTCCGTTGGCCTTACAATCGTCGATTGTAGCTGTATATACTCCGGCGTAACTCCGGTCTGGGATTATAGCTATAGTATCCTGCTGCTTGTTATCTTTATTCCACATCTGACCTGAGGTACGGATCATCGCAGGCATAGAAGCGTCGACAATGACATCTGAAGGGACATGCAGGTTGGTGATGCCTTTATCAGAATTTACCATCGCGAGCGCGGGTCCGTTGGCAATGGCAGCATCAATGGCGGCTTTCACCTCAGCCTCCAGTGCGTTTCCGGAGATTTTTGCGTATACATCGCCAAGACCATTCCGGGTGTCAACGTTCAGTTCCGTAAACAAGTCTGCATATTTTTCAAAGACGTCAGCGAAATAAACCTCAACGATAGCGCCGAAGATGATTGGATCAGACACTTTCATCATCGTCGCTTTCAGATGCGCAGATAACAACACTCCTGCGTCCTTTGCCTCTGAAATCGTTCTGGCGACAAAAGACTTCAGCTTTGAAATACTCATTGCCGAACTATCAATCACCTCACCGGCCTTCAAAGGAGAAAGTCCTTTCAGCTCGGTTACTGCACCATCGGCACCTATAAAATCAATTTTAAATTGCGTGTCTTCAGCTACGGTAACAGACTTCTCAGATCCATAAAAGTCTCCCTCGTTCATGCTTGCAACACGGGTTTTCGAATCCGGCGACCAGGCACCCATACTGTGAGGATTTGCCTTTGCATAATTCTTCACTGCTTTAGGAGCTCTGCGGTCGGAATTACCCTCACGTAAAACCGGGTTTACAGCCGACCCCAAAACCTTGGCGTATTTAGCTTTGATCGTCTTTTCTTCATCGGTTTGCGCATCTTCCGGATAATCAGGAAGCGCATAACCCTGAGCCTGAAGTTCAGCTATTGCACCCTTCAACTGCGGGATGGAAGCAGAAATATTGGGCAGCTTTATGATATTTGCCTCAGGTTGGGTGGCAAGCTTACCCAGCTCAGTTAAAGCATCCTCAATCCTCTGGCCCTCGTTCAAAAACTCCGGAAAATTCGCTAATATTCTTCCTGCCAGGGAAATATCCCTTATCTCTACATCAATACCTGCTGATGCGGTGAAAGCCTGAACTATCGGTAAAAAAGAATAGGTTGCCAAAAGCGGCGCTTCGTCTGTTTTAGTATAAATAATCTTTGACGTGTCTGACATTTTTAAAACGATTAGGTGAAAGAGAAAAAAAAGCGGTTATTTATCAAACTCCTTTGATAAAAACCGGTTAAAGATATAAATAAACAGATGAAAAGAATAACAAGTGTATGGCTTTTTGCCTTTTGGGCGACTTCCACCAGCGCGCAGTCAGACACAAGTAAAACCCTGAGGGAAATCGTAATACGGCCCTACTTTTCCGAGCAGACACTCCAGAGAAGCACAGGATCGATAAGCTTAATTGATTCGACCGCATTGAGCAGGCAGCCCTCCAGCTCGCTGGTGTCGGCCATGAACACTTTGCCCGGGATCCGGATGGACGAGCGTTCTCCTGGTAGTTACCGGCTCTCCATCCGCGGAAGTCTACTGCGTTCGCCGTTTGGTGTTAGAAATGTAAAAATCTATTTAGACGAGTTCCCATTGACTGATGCGGGCGGCAACAGTTACCTTAACGCGATCGACGCGGCGGCAATATCGGGAATCCAAATACTGAAAGGGCCCCAAAGCAGTGTATATGGCGCTAATTCAGGCGGCGTGATCCTTGTTGACCCAGGTAACAATTCAGAAGGCCCTTCGGTTAGTATTGAAGCTGGGTCGTTCGGGCTTTTCAGGCAATCGGCTGGCTATAGCCTGACCTCCGATCGTTATAAACTGAGGCTGACTCAGGCTTACCAGCGGAGTGACGGGTACCGGGATCATAGTGCCATGGAACGAAAGTACATTCAGGCTCTGCATGAGTTCCGTTATAGTACCGACGCAGTTCTAAAAGTTTTCGCCTTCTATTCTGACCTGGAGTACCAGACGCCGGGGGGACTAACTGCCCAGCAATTTACTTTAAATCCGAGAGCGTCGAGACCAGCAACAGGCACCACCCCTGGTGCGGCAGAACAGAAGGCGGGAATTTATAGCCGGACATTTTACGGAGGGGTATCCAACAATTGGCTGATCAATAAAGACCTAAGATATTTGATTAGTGTTTATGGCTCACATACCGATTTCAAAAATCCTTTCATCACCAACTTTGAAACACGCAAGGAACAAAGCCTTGGTTTGCGTACTTACCTGGAATATACAAGGGAATTATCCGAAGTCACCATCAACGCTAATCTCGGAATAGAAGGAACGCGCACACGCTCGGACGTCGACAATTACGATAATTACGGAGGTCTGCGAGGACCGCAGCAGTCGGCCGATGATCTGACAGCACATTCGAATTTTGCTTTCGCTCAGGTTAGTTTCGACCTACATAACAAGGTGCTTGTCGAACTTTCAACAAGTCTAAATCTTTTCAACTACCATTTCCAAACGCTGATGCCCACGCCCTCGGGTCGTGAAAAAATAAGTTTTGATAAGCAGATAATGCCGCGTCTGGCTGTTTCCTACCGTAGAAATGACAACCTTACCCTCAGAGCTTCCGCCAGCCGGGGCTACTCCCCACCCACCCTGGCAGAAGTTCGCGCCTCAAACCAGCTGGTGAATACCGGACTGGAAGCTGAGCATGGCTGGAATACGGAAGGAGGGATTAACTACAGGTCGGCAAACCGAAAATTGGAAATTGACTTGAATTATTTCTTTTATCAGCTTAGAGCGGCAATCGTAAGACGTGTGGACGCCGCGGACACTGAGTATTTTATAAATTCCGGCGGTACAAGGCAAGAAGGCCTTGAAACAAGTATGTCATTATGGCTTTTGCCACCCCGTTCCTCTGGCTTGCTGCGATCTCTTCAGGTACAAAATTCGTGGACGCTTAGTCACTTCCGTTTCCGTGGGTACTTAAATGCTGGAAACGATTATTCGGGTAACATGCTTACCGGTGTACCTAAAACTGTTTCTTCAGCAAGCGCCGATCTGGTATTATCTGGTCAGTACAGTTTGTTCTTACAGCATCTGTACACATCTTCCATCCCGCTAAACGACGCAAATACCATCTTTGGCGCCAAATATCATCTTGTACAAGCCAAAGCTGCAAAAACCTTTCGGGCCGGCTATACACCAATTGTTCTGTACGTTGGGGCAGATAACCTTCTTAATCAGCACTACAGTTTGGGAAATGACCTGAACGCTTTCGGAGGCAGATATTTCAACGCCGCTGCAAAAAGAAACTTCTATGCCGGTTTATCTGTTAAACTTTAAATGGATAAGCAATCTGTGATAATAGTTGGCGGCGGTATATCTGGGCTATATGCTGCCAGTCTGCTCGGTGAATTGTGTGAAGTAACTATCCTTGAAGCTTCCGATCGTTTCGGTGGTCGCATTTTGGATTTGAAAATAGAAGGGTTTAGTTCGAGCCTTAAATATGGTGCTGAATTTATACATGGCGAAGCTGATCTTACATTCTCTTTATTGAACGAGGCTGGAATATCTTACAGCGAGGTGAACGGCACAACCTATCGGGCAAGGAAAGGTAAACTGCTTCGATCTGAAATGATGATGGAGGGTTGGGATGGATTGCTTGAAGCCATGAGTCAGATAGAAAGAGATATGACGCTGATGGAGTTCCTAGACACCCACTTCAAGCATCCTGAATGTAAAGAACTAAGGGCTGAAACGATACGGTATGCAGAAGGTTATGATACAGCCGACCCAGACAGAATAAGTGTTAAAGCTTTGTACAAGGAGTGGTCGGAAGAAGACCGTACCTACCAGATCAGCCCCGGATATGGTGTGCTGGCAGCATACCTTATAGAGCGATGCGTTAAGCTTGGCGTGCAGCTTCATGCAGATTGTTGTGTCAGGAATATTAACTGGGACGGAGAACTTTGCGAGGTACGTACTGCCATGCAAACGTATTCTGCCCACAAGGTTCTTGTGACTGTTCCGCTTGCCCGACTGACGGACACCGACGAGAACACGAAACTCTCCTTTTTCCCGCCGTTAAATGATTACAAAAAAGCAGCCGGGGATATTGGCTTTGGAGCGGCTATAAAAATATTTGCCTCCTTCTCCACGCCCATTTGGCCAAAAGATGCGGCATTCCTTTTTAGTGACCAAGCGATACAAACCTGGTGGACCCAACTTCCCTACACCAGCAATATACTTACCGGATGGGCCGGAGGCAATTATGCAAAAGAATTAAGTAAACTGCCCGAACAGGAGTTGAAGCAGGTCGCACTGAGATCGCTGGCCGGAACTCTCGGCATGTCGGAGGCAAGGGTGAAAAGCCATCTCCAGGCTATGGCGATCGCAAACTGGGAGCAACATAAATGGATCTATGGCGCGTACAGCTACCCGACACCACGCACCACCAGCGCAAGAAGGCTGCTCAACACACCTGTTGCAGACAAAATTTATTTCGCCGGCGAAGCGCTTTCAAATGAATTTTCGGGCACTGTGGAAGCAGCCCTGCTCAGTGCCAAAGCAATGGTAACACAGATGATCACTTCCTTACGTAGCGCGTAATCATTGAAAGCAAGATTTCAGGGAGGAAGGGTTTTACCACCACATCATTAATTCCCGACATCACAATCTGGTCTTTAATCTCATCTGGCAAATTAGCGGTTAATGCGATAATTGGGATATTTACACCTCTGCTTCGCATTTCGCGGGCCGATTGATACCCATCCATAACGGGCATATGTAAATCCATAAGAACCACCTTGTGCTTGCCCGGATCTACAAGATCGAGCGCTTCCTTTCCGTTTACTGCCAGGTCTACATGAGCGCCCCAGCTGCTTAAAAATCCCTGAGCCACTTTCACATTGAGTGGATTGTCCTCTACCAGTAAAATCTCCACGCCAGCCAGCGACCTCTCTTTTCTGAGTTCAACTGCAGGTGGCTGAGCCGCCGCATTAGAACCACGATCAAAGCGCTGGCGGAAATAAAACACCGATCCTCTTCCTTCTTCACTGGAAACCTCAAGCTTTGCACCTTGCAACTCCAGAATTCTTTTACAAATGGAGAGGCCCAAACCGGTACCGCCGAAACTTCTTGATGTTGAGGAGTCAGCCTGTGTAAAACGGTCGAAGATAATGTGCTGGTGATCGGGAGATATGCCAATACCTGTATCTGCAACACTGACGCGGAGCCAGACCGCCGTCTCGGTTTCTTCTTCAAGATCAATACGAAGTTCTACACCGCCCTCCTTGGTAAATTTAATTGCGTTATGCACCAGATTAGTGATAACCTGTGAAGTTCGGGTTGGATCACCGATCAACTTAAAGCTGATGCGGCTATCTAACTTGGCGGTCAGGCTTATTCCCTTGCGCTGCGCCTGAATTTGCAACCCGGAGAGTACGTTTTCTGCCAGGGAAATAATATCCATTTCCACGTACTCGAACTTGGCCATTCCGGCTTCAATCTTGTTGTAATCCAAAATGTCGTTAACTATCGAAAGCAGATGATTAGCAGAAAACAGCAATACGTCCAACTGCTTTACCTGATCTTCGCGAGGATTATTTTTAAGCATAAGATGGCTCATTCCGATAACAGAGTTGAGCGGCGTACGTATTTCATGGCTCATCGTACTTAGAAAATCTGTTTTCACTTTCAGTCCTGTTTCAGCCTGTTGCCGTGCCTCTTTCAGAATGTATGACACACGATGCGATAATACAAGCGATTGCAGGAAAAAGAAACTGATATAGCCGGCGAAACTAACGAGTTGCAACTGAGGAATGATCGTCCAGTAATGAAGGAGCGATATGGTAAATATCGACATTAATGCCACCGAACTTGCCAAGGCATAGGCCGCGCCAGGCCTGCGTGCACGGTAGGCGGCTATATACACATAGGGTATATAAACGATGCAAAAAACCATCACAAGCAAAAAGGGGTTAATCAGTCTCGTGAAAATCAAAGGTGGTGTTACGAGAGAGATGATAGCAAATCCAAAACATATGGTAATAATGATGGCTGCGAGGTATTTGTTCATCTGGTTTGGATACAAGAACTTCGTATACAAGCCAAATAGTCCAATGCCAAAAAATAAGGTACAGTACTCTAGTCTAACGGTAAGATACCAGCTGATATCAGGAAAAACAGAATGCAGAACATAATTGTCAATGCCAGCGATTCTGTAGCTGTAAACTATTGAGTAAAGCGAGAACAACAGAATAGCATTATCACGGTTACTGAGCACGTAAAGGCCCAGAAAAAACAGGCCGCCCATGAACAAACACCCCGTCAGCACAAGATCTATTGCTTCTGCCTGTTGCCGCTCACTTTCCAGATGCATTTTTTGTCCGAGCAGTATTGGCTTTTTAACCCCACCCTTACTATGTACAAAATTGGCAATATAGAGTACGAGGTCGAGCGTATCGGTTCCCTGCTCAATGTCTACCGCTTTATACTGCCAGTGAGGAATAAATTTGGCGGGGTCATTACTTACCTGACCATTCGACAGCACTTCTTCCCCGTTGATGAAAAGTGTATACGCAGAATAAACATCGGGCATAGTCAATTGCAACTGCTCAGTCGTTTCAGGCAGCAACACCCTAAGTCTGTATGATGCGTAACCAAAGCTTGGGAGCTTCACCCCATTCATATTGTACCCATCCCATCGAAAAGGGAAGCGCGCTTTTACGCCGGTTTCCGCTGCTGTTTTAGGATTAACAAGCTTCAGCCAATAAAATTTCCATTCCCCATTCAGCGCGATCTCTTGATTGAAAGAATACTTTCGAAGATCCAGGATACCGTCTTTTGCCTCAGGAATGCCGACACGATCTGATGTATGTGCGGTCAGTGGCTGACAGCATACTGTTATCAGCAGCAAAAATATATGGAGTACCTTCTTTATGTCCATTAATAGTCATTCATTTTTAGAACAATAAGGAACCATGAAGGCGATGATTATGCTAAGATATCTAAAAAGACGCATAAGCCAATGGCTGTGCGACATATATAAATGATTTGGCAGACCAATTGCTGTGAAAACAGTATCAAAACTATTACGCGATGAATAAATCTTTGATTCTCCCGGCCTCTGTAAGCCTGCTGTTCTTTTCTTGCACCAGCGACAAATCAAGTCAGCATACCGACGACACAATCACAAATAACGCCGATACGGCTTGCTACATGTGGGTAAGCGATCGGGATACCGTAGAGATGAAGTTAAACATGTCAGATGATGATGTCAATGGTGAACTTAATTACAAGTGGTATGAAAAGGATAAAAATCTCGGCAGCTTTACGGGCAAGATGAATGGTGACACCCTGGTGGGCGACTACACTTTTCAGTCAGAAGGCATGCAATCGGTACGGGAAATCGTTTTCCTCCGAAAAGCTGAACAACTACTTCAAGGCACAGGAGAGATGACGGAACAGGGAGGTAAAGTTATATTTAAGGATAAATCTAAGCTAAGCTTTAGCAAAGATATTGTGCTTGATAAAACAGATTGCCACTAACTGTCAAAACCTTCAAAGCGATCCCAGAAACCATCTTCAGGAAGCTTCGCAAATATCTCTACCGGCTCTTTCTTTACAGGATGGGTAAATTGAAGGCGCCGGGCGTGTAGGCAGATACTCCCTTTTCGGCTCCCCCGCGGATAGCCGTATTTGTTATCGCCAACAATTGGACAGCCCATGGTAGACAATTGAACCCTGATCTGATGGGATCTGCCGGTAAGGGGGTCAATCTCTAAAAGGTAATAACCATTGAGTTCACCAATAAGCCGGTAACTCAGCTCGGCGCGCTGACTGCCGCTTACTTCGCTTTGGTAAGCACTCACTACATTTTTTTTGGGATTTTTTACCAGCCAGTGAACCAGCGTACCAGACAATTTGGCCGGCTTATTTCTTACAACGGCCCAATAAGTCTTTTTTACCTGCCTGTTTTTGAACACAGCATTCATCCGTTCAAGCGCTTTACTTGTCTTGGAAAAGAGAATTACGCCACTAACCGGTCTGTCCAGTCGATGTACAACACCAAGAAATGCACTGTTAGGTTTATTATATTTGACAGCGAGGTATTTTTTGACTTGCTCGTCCAGCGGCTCGTCGCCCGTTTCATCAACCTGGACAATGTCGCCCGACCTCTTGTTTATGGCAATAAGATGGTTGTCTTCATAAAGAACATCGCGCTCAGCAACAGCCATTAGTACTGCTCCTTTTCATTGGGGAAGTCAGCCGACTTAACATCTTTAATATAGCTCTGTGCAGCACCAAGTATGTTTTCGTACAAATCAAGGTATTGTCTCAGGAAACGCGGACGGAAACCCTTAGTAAGTCCGATCATATCATTTACAACAAGTACTTGCCCATCGCAGTACGGTCCGGCACCAATACCTATAGTAGGAATCACAAGGCTTTTGGAGACTGTCTGAGCGAGCTTGGCGGGAATCTTTTCAAGGACTACAGCGAAGCAGCCTGCATCTTGTAAAGCAAGGGCATCCGACTTGAGCTTATCTGCTTCTGCCTCATTTTTTGCACGTACGGTATAGGTCCCAAACTTGTAGATCGACTGTGGTGTAAGACCAAGATGGCCCATAACCGGAATACCTGCCGTGATAATACGGGAAATCGACTCTGCAATCTCCGCCCCGCCTTCCAACTTCACTCCATGCGCGCCGGATTCTTTCATAATCCTGATGGCAGAGTTCAGCGCCTCCTTAGAGTTACCCTGGTAACTTCCAAAAGGCAGATCAACTACCACGAATGCGCGCTTGGCGCCACGTACAACGGCCTGCGCATGATAGATCATCTGATCAAGCGTAATGGGCAACGTAGTTTCGTGTCCTGCCATAACGTTTGAAGCAGAATCACCAACAAGCAGCACATCCAGTCCGGCATCATCAAGAATAGTAGCCATAGAATAGTCATAAGCTGTAAGCATAGCTATCTTCTCCCTTTGTTGCTTCATCTCCTGAAGGATATGGGTCGTAATGCGCTTAACTTCCTTGTGTACCGACATGCGTGTTTATTTTGTGCCGACAAATTTAGTAAAAACACTTGATAAGATACTGTAAAAACGTATCTTTGTACTCCGAAATGAAGGAGTTATATCGCGATACATTTTCGAATGGCAAAAACGACACCTGCGTCGCACCGATCGCTTCTTTTCCTCTCTTTTTCAAAACGATAACCTCTGAAAATAATTACGATGACTAACTACACGAAGTTGCCTGCAATCTTGTTACTGGCTGATGGAACGGTTTACTATGGTAAGGCTGCCGGAAAAATAGGTACTACAACTGGCGAAATCTGCTTTAACACGGGCATGACAGGATACCAGGAAATATTTACAGATCCTTCATACTTCGCTCAAATTATGGTTACCACAAATGCCCATATCGGAAACTATGGTATACATAAGGAGGAAACTGAATCGGAGAGCATAAAGATCGCGGGTTTGGTTTGTAAAAATTATAACATTGGCTATAGCCGGAAAGAAGCCTCTGAATCTATTCAGGATTACTTCCAAAACGAAAACATTGTCGGCATTTCAGACATTGATACACGTGCGCTTGTTCGTCACATCAGAAATAAAGGCGCCATGAACGCGATCATTTCTTCTGAAATCACTGATCTGGACGAACTAAAAGCAAAACTTGCCGAAGTGCCTTCTATGGACGGTCTTGAACTGTCCTCAAAGGTATCTACGAAAGAACCGTATTACATCGGTTCACCGGATGCGCCTTATAAAGTTGCAGCACTGGATTTGGGAATTAAGAAAAATATTCTGCGGAATTTTGATGACAGGGACCTGTACGTAAAAGTATTCCCTGCCAAGACCACTTTTGAAGAGATGAACGAATGGGGTGCAGATGGTTACTTTATATCAAATGGCCCCGGCGATCCTTCTGCAATGCCTTATGCGATCGAAACTGTCCAGAAGGTACTGGAAGCTAATAAACCAATGTTTGGTATCTGTCTCGGACATCAGCTACTTGCCGAAGCAAACGGTATCGGAACGATGAAAATGTTCAACGGCCACCGTGGATTAAATCACCCGGTAAAAAATATTATCAAAAACCATTGCGAGGTAACGTCGCAAAACCATGGTTTTGGAGTTATACCTGAAGAGGTAAGGGCATCTGACAAGGTAGAGATCACACATGTGAACCTGAACGACAATTCCATTGAAGGTATCCGAGTGAAAGGCAAGAAGGCATTCTCTGTACAATATCACCCCGAATCATCACCGGGCCCGCATGATTCGCGTTACCTTTTCGATGACTTTATCGGAATGATAAAAGGCGAAGTCACCTGGTAGTCAGTACTAGCTTTTCCATGGAGCAAAAAAAAGCGATTATCAGTGTCAAAGACCTGGTAAAAAAGTATGGCGATTTTACAGCCGTTAAAGGCATCAGCTTTGAGGTGTTTGAAAACGAAATATTTGGCTTACTTGGTCCGAACGGTGCTGGTAAAACCACCACGCTCGAGATTATCGAATCCTTGCGAAAGAAAAGCTCCGGTTCCGTTCATGTAGATGGGCTGGATGTTGACAAGGACCCTACGCTCATAAAACGCGTTATTGGGGTGCAGCTGCAGGCTGCGGGTTATTACCCAAACCTCAATCTTATAGAGCTTATAGAACTTTTCTCAGGACTGTATGGTGTCGATGTGCAGCCTATGGACATGCTGGAAAAGGTCAACCTGCAGGACAAAGCCAAAGCTAAGTATAAGGCGCTTTCAGGGGGGCAGAAGCAGCGTTTCTCGATTGCTACCACCCTGATCAATAATCCTAAAATTATCTTCCTTGACGAGCCCACAACGGGCCTGGACCCACAGGCCAGACGCAACCTTTGGGACCTTATCACCAATATTCGCAATCAAGGCACTACGGTTGTACTCACTACACATTACATGGATGAAGCTGAACAACTGTGTGATCGTGTTGCTTTTGTGGAAAATGGCGAGATCTTGGTGCTGGATACCCCCGATAATCTCATAGATAACCTCGTCAACAGTGGTTTCGAACGTAAAAAGGAAGTAAAACGGGCTAACCTTGAAGACGTATTTATTAACCTCACGGGTAAAGCCTGGCGGGAAGATCATTAAGAACATATGAGGAAGAACTACAGCGATACGCTTGCCACCCTAGCCCTGGCTAAAGCTAGTTTCAGATCCATTATGCGCAGCCCCTCGGCGGTAATATTCACCCTGGCTTTTCCACTCATTTTTATTCTTGTTTTTGGTTTCCTGAGTGGCGGAGGTATACATCTTCGCGTAGCTGTACAACCGGGATCTGACTTACAAAACCCGGTGATTAAAGCACTTGAATCCAATACCGTTGTTCAACTTGTAAAAAACAAAGATACCTCAGAGATTCGAAGCGCCCTGGAAAAAGGCACTTACGATGCGTTGATCGCGGTTGCTTCTAATCCAGCAGGGTATCCCGCGTATACCGTCTCGGTTCAATACACATCAGCGGCTGTAGATAAAGGCAGCATTTTCAAATCTGTTTTAAACAATTTGTTGTTTAATCTTAATAGCAAAGGCGTTATGCCAACCGTAGCAGAACTGAAAGAGAGTACTGTGACCGGACGTATATACCGCACCATCGATTTCATCCTTCCTGGTCAGCTGGGTTTTTCACTGTTAAGTACCGGGGTTTTTGGTACCGCATTTGTTTTTTTTAGTTTGAGGCAAAATCTCGTAATCAAGCGTTTCTTTGCAACCCCGGTGAAGAGGTCGAGCATTGTTTTCGGAGAAGGCCTTGCGCGCATTGGTTTTGCGCTGCTCGGAGCACTCTTTATTATTCTGCTCGGACATTTCTTTTTTCATTTTACGTTGATACACGGTGCAGTCACAGTGATTAACATGCTTCTTCTGGCCTTAATCGGACTAGTCGTGTTTATGGGTTTCGGGTTTGTGGTTTCAGGTGTAGCCAAAAGCGAAAGTACCATACCACCTATCTCCAACATCATAACGCTTCCACAGTTCCTCCTCTCAGGAACATTCTTTTCCATTGATGCATTCCCTTCCTGGCTGCAGCCTATAAGCCGGGCCCTGCCGCTTACTTACCTGAATGACGCTATGCGAAAAGTAGCTTTTGAGGGTGCCGGTTTATGGGATGTGCGATACCAGATTTTGATCATGGTGATCTGGGGGACTGCTATTTACGCCCTTGCAGTCAAAGTTTTTAAATGGGAATAGCATCATAATTAAAATTTATTCTAACTTTGGATATTGCCTTAGTAATTGTAATTTGTACACTAAGGTGTTTAACTAATAAAAACCAATAAAAATGAGTTTAATAATAGATGTTCATGCACGGCAAATACTCGACTCCCGTGGCAATCCTACTATTGAGGTAGATGTAATTACAGAAAATGGCGTACTTGGTCGCGCAGCAGTTCCTTCTGGTGCTTCAACAGGTGTCCATGAAGCTGTAGAGCTAAGGGATGGTGACAAAAAAGTTTATCTTGGTAAAGGCGTACTTAAAGCCGTTGCTAACGTAAATGATAAGATTGCTGCTGAGTTGAAAGGTATCGACGTATTTGAGCAAAATGCTATTGACAGCTTACTGATCAAATTGGACGGAACGGAAAACAAAGGTAACCTCGGTGCCAATGCAATCCTGGGTGTTTCGCTGGCCGTGGCAAAAGCTGCAGCTCAGGAAAGCCGTCAGCCCTTATATCGCTATATCGGAGGAGTAAACGCAAACACACTTCCTATCCCGATGATGAACATCGTAAACGGAGGTTCTCACTCCGATGCCCCTATCGCATTCCAGGAGTTTATGATCATGCCTGTAGGAGCTTCTTCTTTCTCGGAAGCACTTCGCTGGGGCACAGAGGTTTTCCACAACCTTAAAGCAATCCTGCACGATCGTGGTCTGTCTACAGCTGTGGGCGATGAAGGCGGTTTTGCTCCAACCTTCGACGGTACGGAGGACGCTGTTGAAACGATCCTTAAAGCGATTGAAAAGGCAGGTTACACTCCAGGTGAACAAATATGCCTGGCTTTCGATTGTGCCGCTTCAGAGTTTTACAAAGACGGTAAATACGACTATACTAAATTTGAAGGCGAGAAAGGCGCGATCCGCACTAGCGCTGAACAGGCTGAATATCTGGCTTCCCTGACAGAAAAATATCCGATTATTTCGATAGAAGACGGTATGGGCGAAGATGACTGGGCTGGATGGAAGTTACTGACCGACCGCGTTGGCGACCGTGTGCAACTGGTAGGCGACGACTTATTCGTAACCAATGTTAAGAGATTACAAAAAGGTATTGACGAGGCTACAGCTAACTCCATTCTTGTTAAAGTAAATCAAATCGGATCATTAACAGAGACCATTAATGCAGTTTCTCTTGCTCAAAACAGCGGATATACATCAGTGATGTCGCACCGCTCAGGTGAGACCGAGGATGTTACGATTGCTGACCTTGCTGTCGCTTTAAACTGCGGACAAATTAAAACCGGGTCTGCTTCCCGTTCCGATAGGATTGCTAAATACAACCAGTTACTTCGCATTGAAGAAGAACTTGGAGCTGCCGCCCGTTTCATCGGAAAAGATTTTAAATATGCTATAAGGAAGTAATTTCACTTCTCACATTTCAAATCCCCGTTGCTTGCTGCAACGGGGATTTTTATTTGCCGACCAAGTCAAACAACACCTGCAAGCTCATATAGGTCATTACCGCAACAATGACTCCTCCGATGGCGGTCAGCCATTTCGGATGGACATAAGCCCCGATGATCTTCTCTTTATGGGCAGCGATCAGAATGATCAAAAGGGTGAGCGGCAATATAAAACCGTTGATGGCACCTGCCATAATCAGAAGTTTTACCGGTTTACCGATTGTTACGAATACAAGTGCAGAGATAATGATGAACGCGATGATTACCCTATTTTCATTGTCATTTATCTTGGCATGAAACGTTTTGATAAAAGAAACGGAAGTATATGCCGAGCCGATAATCGACGTAATCGCCGCTGAGAACATCACCAAACCAAACAATTTATAGCCAAGAGGTCCGGCAGCGAGTTGAAAAACTGAGCCGGTGGGATTCTCTGCATCAATACTTAATCCCTTACTAACCACACCAAGCGATGCCAGGAAAAGCAGGGCGCGTATAAGTGATGCTACAGAAATGCCAGTCACCGCACTGCGGTCGACCTGCTTTAAAGACGCAGCACCTTTTATGCCCGCGTCCAGCAGACGATGCCCGCCCGAAAAAGTTATATAGCCGCCTACCGTGCCCCCCACTAGCGTTATAATCGTTATCAGGTCGACCTTTTCAGGCATTACCGTACGGAAAACCGCTTCTCCAACAGGCGGCGCGGACGTTAGTGCGATATAGATTATAGTCAGGATCATGACAAAACCCATTGCCTGCGCAAACCAATCCATAGCCTTTCTAGCCTCTCTCACGATGAATATAGCGATGGCTAGACCGGCCGACAAAACCGCGCCGCTGAGCACAGGAATCCCTAAAAGAGCATTAAGCCCGAGACCGGCACCGGCCACATTGCCAATGTTAAACGCAAGTCCTCCGAGCACGATGAGCAGCGATACAAAGGCACCCAGGCCTGGAACCAACTGGTTTGCGATCTGCTGCGCCCGCATTTCTGATACTGTAATTACCCGCCAGATATTGAGTTGCACACCAATGTCGATAAGCACCGACACCAGGATTACAAATCCAAAACTTGCGCCAAGCGATTGTGTAAATACGGTGGTTTGTGTCAGAAAACCAGGACCGATAGCAGAAGTAGCCATCAGGAAGGCAGCCCCCAGGAGCGCGCCTTTGTTTTTATTTTCCATCATATGAATCCGGACCTTGTTTGTAAGCGCTCAGCGTGACCCCCGCACCCTGTAGCCCATGGTATATTTTCTTTGTAAACTCAAGTGCACGAGGGCTATCTCCATGGATACAAATGGTGTCTGCCTGTATCTCTATGCTATTTCCACCCGGTGTTTGCACAACGCCGGTCTTAACCATAGACAATACCTGCTGCAAGGCCTCGTCCTCATCAGCGATCACAGCACTAGGCTGAGTCCGCGGTACAAGCGTTCTGTCCGATTGGTATCTGCGATCGGCAAATACCTCACTAGCCACAGGAAGCCCGAGTTTACGTCCGGCAACAAGCAGTTCACTTCCCGATAGGCCATATAGGATAAGCTCGGGTGCTACTCTCGCAACTGCTTCGGCGATAGCTTCGGATAGTCGCCGGTTTTCGGCGGCCATATTGTATAACGCTCCATGAGGCTTTACATGATGCAAAATGCCGCCTTCGCTTTTCACGAACGCCGCAAGCGCACCCACTTGATAAACAGTAATATCGTAGGCTTCCTCATGCGAAATAGACATCTCCCGCCTGCCGAAGCCTTTCAGGTCCTGCAAGCCGGGGTGAGCGCCAACAGCCAGCCCATGCTCGAGCGCCAGGCGCACAGTACGCTTCATCACCGAGGCATCTCCAGCATGAAACCCGCAGGCGATATTCACAGAAGTTACATAGGGCATAAGCTCCACGTCCTTGCCTGCACTATAAACACCAAAGCCCTCACCCATGTCGCAATTCAGGTCAACACTCATATCGCTCTTCATAGTCCTCCAAATTTAAATGATAAAGTCTGCCGCAACTGTCGAAGCTTACCCTCGGTATCCTTCAACGCCGCATGGGCTTCTGCTAAACTAACCATTTTAAATAAAATAAACTGTCCACTTTGCTTCTGTGCCAAAATGGATTGGTCGGCCGTGATCACCTGTGCAATCCTTGGATAGCCGCCTGTGGTCTGATGATCGGCCATCAAAATAATGGGGTCGCCATCTGGCGGCACCTGAATCGTGCCAAAGGCAACGGCTTCTGAAAGCATATCAGTATGCTGGTTAAGCAGTAGCTTCTCTCCCCACATCCGATAACCCATGCGGTCGGCCAGACTACTGATCTGGAAGCGTCGGCTGGTAAACGCGCTGAGACTCTCTGTCCTGAACAAGGAATACTCAGGCCCTTCGGTCACGCGTACAGTCTCCGTTGTTATGTCTGGATAGATCCCATGATGGAGCGACCAGTTTCCGCCCTGCAATGTCGGGCCCGCGGTCGATCGAAATGGTAAGCAATCGCCCACCTGAAGTGCCCTTCCCTGCCAGCCGCCAATTCGTGCCTTTAAGTATGTGGAGTGGCTGCCCAATATTTTCGGCAGGTCAAGTCCTCCGGAAATGCAAACATAGGCTCTGCATCCACTATTCGGTTTTCCGAACGAAAGCGTAGCACCCTTTTGCACTAAGACGGGCCGCCACGTTGCTAAAGGTCTACCGTCAACACTGGCTGAAAGATCGCCACCTGTGATTGCTATAAGCGTGCTTTCTTCAAAATATAAGGACGGGCCTAAAATACTGCACTCGATAGCGGCTTCGTCCTCGTTATTGCCGACCAGCAGGTTACCGATTCGTAAAGCCAGGCTATCCATGGCTCCCGACACTATGATACCTTGCCTCCTGTAACCATGCCGGCCTGTATCCTGAATCGTCGTCAGCAACCCGCTTTTTAAAACCCTAATTCCCATGACTTACATAATGAGCAAACTCGTCTTCATCTATTGCGAAAAACCTGATTCTGTCGCCTGCTTTGAGCAAAACAGGATCTTTTGATTCCGGATCGAAAAGCCGTAAGGGCGTACGGCCAATAATCTGCCATCCTCCCGGCGTGTCCATAGAATAAATTCCCGTTTGCTTTCCGGCAATGCCTACAGAGCCAGCCTTAACCAAAGTTGTTGGTTTATCCTTTCTTGGCGTTGCCAAAGACGTATCTAAACCTCCCAAATAAGGAAATCCGGGTGCGAAACCAATCATATACACTTGGTATTCTGACGTCTGGTGCAAACGCACAACCTCCCCTTCACTCAAGCCCGTGTGCGAAGCGACTATGTCCAGATCCGGACCGTAAATCCCTCCGTAACAGACAGGTATTTCCACCACTCTCGCACCAGTCGCCGTACCCAGACCTCCAATAGAGCCTAGCGCAGATCGCAAATTGTACTCCGCCTGGTCGTAGCTAATGACCAAAGGGTTATAAAAGATCGTAACGGAAGTAAAGGCAGGTACAAACTCTGCAAAACCTTCCTGCTGGTTCTTCTCCAGGTAAGCAGACAATCTGCCAATCAGTTCGTACGTCTGCGAATCAATGGTATTGCCAAGCGATAAAACAATTGCCTGGTCACCCAAAGGGTAGAATCTCGCCGTTTTTAAAATATCAGCCATCAGGTATAACGCCAAGGGCTCAAGATAACAAAAATAGCAGTGGTCAGGCAGAATAAATCAAGTCGATCAGAGATATTGCAGCATATAACTTAATTGCTTATGCTCTCTAAGCATGTTCAGCCCGTCGTTCTTGCTCTTCCGTATCGTTTCCTTGCTCATTCCAAACACATCGGCGATATCATCCAGTTGCATCTGCTGACCCTGAAGCCCGAATGACATTTCCAGCACCTTCCTATTCCTCACAGGTAGTGTTGCCAGTATCTTCGATACCTCACTACTGAAATCACTTGAGATCATTCCGGCATCCGGAGATGGCTCTTCCTTGTCATGCAAAACAGGGCGAACATTTAGAAAGTCATCGTCCTCAGGAACATCATACGACACAGTCGACAAGTTTTCGGAACGATAGTGCATAAGCTTTTCCAGGGGGATACCTGTATGCTCCGCAATTTCCTCGATAGAGGGGCTTCTCTCCAGCTTCTGTTCCAAATCTGTTTCGGCCTTTCGTATATCCGCTAAATCTGTTATCTGATTCATCGGCAGGCGAATCATGCGTTTTTGGCTGGAAATAGCTATCATGATGGATTGTCTGATCCACCAAACGGCAAAACTGATAAACTTAAAGCCCTTAGTGTGGTCGAATTTTTCTGCCGCTTTGATGAGGCCCATATTACCTTCAGATATAAGATCAGGTAATGGAAGCCCTTGCCCCTCATATTTCTTAGCCACGGAGATGACAAACCGTAAGTTAGCATTGACCAGCCTGTCCAACGCCGCCGTGTCACCACCTTTCACTCTAATGGCAAGTCTCACCTCCTCATCCGGACTTAAAACCGGATATCTTCCGATGTCGTGCAGGTAACGTGATAAAGAATCATGATCGCGTCTTGTAAATGACTTATTTATCTTAAGCTCTCTCATGCAGATTGTATTTGGTTGACAGCTAAGGTCGATAGTAATGCCGTTATTTCCTTGAATACCGGAAAGTTCAAGAAATTATACAGCGAAGCAGCCGCCCTGCAGAACATAATTCGTCAGAAAATGTCCCCAAGACCTATGGTGCAGAATATTGTTCCAATACCGCGAATTACTTTTATGGAAACCATTGTGAATAATCAATCTTTTCAATAAGTTTGTATATGAACCGTATGTTTCAGCTAGTCAGCAATAAATACTTCTTAGCCGTAGCCGCTTTTGTGGTCTGGATGTTATTCTTCGACAGAAACGACATCATTGCGCAATACGAATACAAAACAGCGCTAAATAAGCTCGAAGAGGAAAAAACCTTCTATATAAAAGAGATTGCTCAAGTGAAAAAGGACCTGAACGAGCTCAATACGAATCTCAATACCGCTGAAAAATTTGCGCGCGAGAAATACTTTATGAAAAAAGATAATGAAGATGTTTTCGTAATTATCAGGGAAGCGAAGAAAGATTAGAATCCAGGCTATATTGCAGCATTTCTCTTTCTCATCAACCACTCCAGGCCAAGCAGCGATACGATCAGCCAGAATAACCATTTATAGTTTACCAGTTCAGTATACCTGCGGTCCTCATAGCTCACACTGCGTATTTGCTCATTCGCCCTGATGCGTTCTAAAATATGGTTAACGCTATCCGGTTCAAACCATTCCCCATTCGTCTGCGCGGCCAGGCTCTTTAACAATTCATGATTTGCAGTAGTTTCCTGAAATTCGGTACGCAGCTCAGTCACATGGAACGTGCCGCTGTCAGCAAGCTTTCTTCCGGCAGAGACCGCAGCGGCGGAATAGGTGTATTCGCCAGGCGGTAAAAATCCGGCGTCAAGAGTATATCCGGCTTCGGTTCTTGAGAATAGAAAATTGAAGCGCCTGCCATCCAATTTATTACGAAGTTCCAGACTAACATCTGGCGTATTTAGCTGCTGGTAGTTATCGTCATATAAAACGGCGTTGAATACCACATTATCCTGCTCACCATAGCCATTCTTCAAAGTGTACACGTCGAACTTCCGTTTGTCATCATTTACGGTAAGGTACTGAGCTACATTCGGCAGCAACTGGTCCAGCAGATCTGGCTGCCCCTCGTCAGACAAATCAGAGAGCCTCCATCGCCACAACCCTTCGCCCATCAGGTATGCCGAACGCTTTGTGCCCTCACTGGTCAAAAATAACAGAGGCTCTCCGGTACCAGTCTTTCCGCTTCTGCTTTTTAAGACTATGCTTGCGTCGCCGGGAATGCTAAGGCTGACAGGCGGGCTAAGCAACGGAGCAAAATTCCCCAGCTTACGCGCATCGCTAACGCCCACACGGAAAGCACCGAAGCGCTCGTCGACAAATGCGTACTTCTCCTGCAGGCCGCCGCCTTCCTGCTGAAGATTGACCCGGTTCTGTAAACGATTAAAACCTGCAATATTCGTCTGCGCCCCTGTAACATACCATCTGGCAGCCTTACTTTTCCCGACCAGATTCAAAAAGGCGGTCTCCGTTAAAAGATTTGAAGGCAACTGGTATAAGACAATCAGATTGTAGTTTGAGGGATCTGTCCTGCTCAAATCATCACCGAGCACCACCTTTACATCAAAGTGTGTATTAGAAGTAAGCGACTGCTTATAAGCGGAGATATCAGGATGCGGACCGGCAGCAGCGATGAGGATTTTTCTCCGGGCATCTGAAACCTCGATAAAAACCTCGGCCTGGTTGTTCAACCGCGAAATCTCATGCTCAAGTTCACCTACTTTAAGTCGAAATTTCTGAATGCCCGTTTTAGTCGCTTTTAGTCGGACCAGCATTTCTTTCGCGAAGGCATCGCCGGTAATAACCAGGCGGTTACGATAAACCTCCTTTCCATCCTGCTCAACGCTGAAGAAGGTGGTTTCCCCATCACTTTTAACTGCCTGCACCTGTACCGAGATCACAAACTCATCACCCAGAAATGCGATCTGATTATGATGTACATTAGTAATCCGAACATCCCTTTTTGGAACCGTATCTCCCAGCATCACCGTGTAAAACGGAGCATTCAGCTTTTTAAATGCATTAACCGGATTTCCACCGCGGTTAAAAATACCATCCGATGCAAGCACAACAGCGCCAATATTGCGGCCGGACAACTGATTGGCAATACGATTTGCTAGGGCAGTTCCGTTTGTTACTTTCCCGGCATAATTGAAATCCAAAGCGCTTTTTACGCTGTCACTAAAACTAAACAGCCTCACCTCATATTGTTTCGAAAGCGTGTTTGCGATCCGGTTCATTTGGCTTTCGAACCTTCCTGCATTAAAGCTAACGGGCTCGATTGCCCGCACCGATTCCGAGTTATCTATAGCTATGGCGATAACCGGCTTTTCCACCAGAAAAGAAATGCCCCTGATGAGCGGAGCCAGGATCAGAAACGCAATGGCTGTAATGACTAAAGCCCGGATTGTGGCCAACCCGAGCTTTAGTCTCCTATCAAGAAAGGTATTATGGCGATACAACATCCAGGCGACACTAATCCCCAGAATCAGGCATCCGAATAAACTTAGTGAGGTAACTGCAATCGAATCGCCCATACCAAACACATGGCTACAACATTCCGCCGCAAACAGAAAGTACCTGACCAGTTACATAAGCACTCATGTCTGAAGCCAGGAACAGGCATACGTTCGCTACATCTTCTGTCTCACCTGCGCGTTTCAAAGGAATGCCTTCTTCCCAACCTTTAACTACTTTCGGATCAAGAACATCTGTCATCTCTGTGCGAATGAAACCTGGGGCTACCACATTGGTCCGTATATTACGGGAACCAAGCTCTTTTGCTACCGACTTAGAGAACCCGATTATTCCCGCCTTGGAAGCAGCATAATTGGCCTGACCAGCATTTCCCTGCACGCCCACTACAGAACTCATATTGATGATAGAACCGCTTCTCGCCTTCATCATTACCTTAGACACTGCTTTGGTGACGTTAAAAACAGACTTTAAATTCACATCTATCACGTCATCCCAATTTTCTTCAGTCATCCTCATCAACAGGCCATCTTTAGTAATACCAGCATTATTCACCACAATATCTACCCCTCCAAAATCAGCCACAATATCATTGATCAGTTTCTCCGCTTCGTCGAACTTTGAGGCGTCGGAGCGATAGCCTTTCACCTTTGTACCAAACTGCTGCAGTTCATTTTCCAGCGCCATGCCTTTTTCGACCGACGAGAGGTAGGTAAAAGCAACATTCGCTCCCTGCTCAGCAAACTTTTCAGCAATTCTTCTTCCTATCCCTTTTGATGCGCCCGTAACAAGCGCAGTTTTTCCTTCTAATAACTTCATTTTATCTATGGTTTGTTGAAAATAGCAATTATAATATTAACGGGTAGCCGGCTCTTGCTGACTCAAACAATGAAAGCTGCCCAAGCCCCAGATAATATCTGTAGAGTCGATGCCTACAACCTTGCGGTCGGGGAATACGCTTTTTATGATCTTCAGCGCCTTCTCATCGTTCACGTCCCTAAACGTCGGCACAATCACTGCAGCGTTGGCAATGTAAAAATTGGCATAAGAGGCCGGTAAACGCGTGTCTTCGTAAATAACGGGCGAAGGCATCGGCAGTTCCACGATATTCAGCGGCCGACCATCTGGCAAACGCATCGATTTCAACTGCTGCAGATTCTCCTGCAACAACAAATAGTTCTCGTCGAGCGGATTGCTTTCCACAACGGTGAGCACCGTGTCTTCATTCACAAAACGTGTGATATCATCAATATGACCATCCGTATCATCTCCAACGATACCATCGCCTAGCCAGAGTATATGCTCCACCCCATAAAATTCACGCAGGTAACGTTCAATCTGATCCCGAGTCAAATCAGGGTTCCTGTTCTCGTTAAGCAAACAGGCCGTCGTGGTTAAAACCACGCCTGCACCATTAAACTCGACTGAACCTCCCTCCATAACGATGCCCGGGTGATATACCGAAAGGTTGAAATGCTGCCCAATTTTTGTAGGTATCACATCATCCAGATCATATGGCGGATACTTGTCGCCCCAGGCATTATAACCCCAGTCTACAATTACCTTCTGGTCGCCCGCCCGATTCAATAAAAATGCCGGACCATGATCCCTGCACCATGCATCATTACTCCCGTTGAAATAAAATTCAATCTGGGCAAGATCAGCTCCAACGCTTTCCAACTGAGCAATCGCAAAGCGTTTGGTTTCCTCGTCGTTCACGTTTATGCGAACTTTCTCCCCCTCAGCTACAATCTTGATAAATTGGCAGTAAGGCTTGTAGATCGTGTCAATCTTGCCGGGCCAAGAGGCTTCCTTATGCGGCCAGGTAAGCCAGGTTGCCTCATGTTTTTCCCACTCTGCCGGGAAACGATAACCTAGCCGGCCGGGACTGTTCTCAAAAATAACTTCGTTAAAAGATGACATGCAGTTCCTTAATCTTGATCAATATATCTCCTGGTAATTGGCTGGTACGAGTCTATCCTTCGGTCTCTCAGGAACGGCCAATGCTTACGGAAAAAGTCCGACTCTGTCAGATCAAGCTCAACTACCGCGGTTTCCTCTTCCTCATGCGATCCTAAATATAAAATCCGTCCCTGTGCATTGGTTGCGAAACTTCCGCCCCAGAATTTCATCGCCCCGTCCTGTTCAAAGCCAACCCGGTTTACACTAACCACAGGTACGCCATTGGCAACCGCGTGCGAACGCTGGATCGTTTGCCAGGCATTATACTGATCCTTATTCGTTTCATCATCCTGGTCAGTTGCCCAGCCGATAGCCGTCGGGTAAAACAAAATATCGGCCCCCATCAGCGCTGTAATACGGGATGCTTCAGGATACCATTGGTCCCAGCAGATCAAAACACCGATTTTGGCAAACTTTGTTTCGAACACCTTATATCCAAGATCGCCAGGCGTAAAATAAAACTTCTCATAGTAAGCCGGATCGTCCGGGATATGCATCTTTCTGTACTTACCCAAATAAGCACCATCAGCATCCAGAACAGCCGTAGTATTGTGATATAAACCCTGCGCCCGCTTTTCAAATAACGACGCGATCACCACCACACCCAGCTCTTTTGCAACAACCTGCAGGGCGTCGGTAGACGGCCCTGGGATAGGCTCCGCTAAATCAAAATTACTATAGTCTTCAACGTCACAGAAATACAGCGACGTAAATAGTTCCTGAAGACATACAATCTGGGCGCCCTTTGCAGCGGCCTCCCTGATCTTAGAAATCGCCTTATCAAGGTTCTCCTGCTTATTACCTGTACAGCTCATCTGCACCAATCCAACTTGTACTTTAGCCATGCTTTACCAATTTTAAACTGCAAAGTTACCATTTTTTATCGGTTAGCGTTTTTCGTCCAATAAAAAAAGGGGGCGGTTATAAGAACCGTCCCCCTTTTTTTCATTAAGGTTAAAACCTAGCCTGAGCAGCTTATACAACCCTCTTCCATTGTACAAACCGGACCCTCAATAATCTCCTCAGCATGCTGTTCGATGCGCTCTGGAATTACCGGCTCCATATTTTTACCTGCCTGATTCTCTACGGTGAATTTAACCGCTTGCGATGCAGCCTGCGTACGCAGATAGTACATCCCGGTTTTCAATCCCTTCTTCCAGGCATAAAAATGCATTGACGTTAATTTCGAAGTATTCGGTGCACTGATAAACAAGTTGAGCGACTGTGACTGGCAAATGTAAGCGCCCCTATCGGCAGCCATATCAATAATGCTACGCATCTTAATTTCCCAAACCGTCTTATAAAGTTCCTTAATGTAATCAGGGATCTCAGGGATATCCTGTATAGAGCCATTTGCAAGTATAATCCTGTCTTTCATTGCCGGGCTCCATAAACCTAGAGCCACCAGGTCCTTAAGCAAATGCTTGTTCACTACAATAAACTCTCCGCTCAGTACCCTTCTTGTATAAATATTCGAAGTGTAAGGTTCGAAGCATTCGTTGTTACCCAGTATCTGCGAAGTTGAAGCCGTAGGCATCGGCGCCACAAGCAGTGAATTGTAAACCCCATCCTTCACAACCTTCTCTCTCAACGAATCCCAGTCCCAACGGTTACTCTCAGGTTTCACATTCCATAGATCGAACTGGAATTTGCCCTGCGACAAAGGAGAACCTTTAAAAGTCTGGTACGGACCATGCTTCACTGCAAGATCATGAGAAGCTGTCATTGCCGCAAAATAAATGGTCTCAAAAATTTCTTTATTTAAGATCCTTGCACCTTCGCTTTCAAAAGGCAAACGCATCAAGATAAATGCATCAGCAAGTCCCTGAACGCCAAGCCCCACAGGTCTGTGACGCATATTGGAGTTTCTTGCCTCCTCTACCGGATAATAGTTATAGTCAATAATTTTATTCAGGTTTAACGTAGCCTGATAGGTCACCTCGTATAACTTTTGATGATCAAATTCACCGTTGATCACAAATCTCGGCAGGGCCAGAGAAGCCAGGTTACATACTGCAACTTCATCCTTAGAAGTGTACTCAATAATTTCAGTACATAAGTTAGAACTTTTGATCGTACCTAAATTCTGCTGATTAGATTTACTGTTTGCCGCATCTTTATATAAAAGATAAGGCGTACCCGTCTCAATCTGCGAATCTAAAATGGCAAACCAAAGTTCCTGTGCCTTCACCGTTTTTCTTGCCCTTCCTTCTTTTTCGTAACGCTCATAAAGCGCGTCAAATTCCTCACCGAAGCAATCAGCCAGACCAGGTGCCTCATCAGGAGAGAAAAGGCTCCAGTCACCATTTTCCTCTACCCTTCTCATAAACAGGTCGCATACCCATAGCGCATAAAATAAGTCTCTTGCGCGCAGTTCCTCTTTTCCGTGGTTTTTACGTAAATCCAGGAAACTGAACACATCAGCGTGCCATGGTTCCAGGTATATGGCAAAAGCACCTTTACGTTTACCACCACCCTGGTCTACATACCGTGCAGTATCATTAAACACCTTCAGCATAGGCACTATACCATTACTGGTTCCGTTAGTACCGCCAATATAAGCCCCAGTAGCCCTGATGTTATGAATGCTTAAGCCAATACCACCGGCACTTTGCGAAATCTTAGCCGTTTGCTTCAATGTATCATAAATACCTTCAATACTGTCGTCCTGCATGGTCAGCAAAAAGCACGACGACATTTGCGGTTTAGGCGTTGCCGCATTAAATAAGGTTGGTGTAGCATGGGTAAACCAGCGCTCACTCATCAGATTATAGGTAGCAATCGCACTTTCGACATCTTCCTTGTGAATTCCCACCGCTACGCGCATAAACAAATGCTGCGGCCGCTCCACGATCTGACCTTCTACCTTCAGCAGATAAGACTTTTCCAGCGTCTTAAAGCCAAAGTAATCAAACCCAAAGTCCCTGTCATAAATGATGGTACTATCCAGCAGGTCGGCGTTATTTTTAATGACTTCCCACACGTCATCTGCGATAAGGGAAGACTGCTTACCTGTCTTCTGATCAATATAAGTATACAGCATCTCCATCGTCTTAGAGAACGACTTCGTTGTATTTTTATGCAAGTTCGAAACAGCTATTCGAGATGCCAGCAAAGCATAATCCGGATGTTTAGTGGTTAAAGAAGCAGCGGTCTCAGCAGCAAGATTATCCAGCTCTGAAGTGGTCACACCATCATACAAACCTTCAATAACCTTTTTCGCCACATCAATCGGATCTACAAGTTCAGCATTGAACCCATAACAAAGTTTTTCAATCCGCGCTGTGATCTTATCAAACCTCACCGCTTCCTTGCGGCCATCTCTTTTAATTACAAACATATTTCTAGGTATTTATGATTAGTTGTTATTGTTCATCTGTTGTTAAAGCAGACTAAAAATCGTCATCAAGTGAAAAGGCCTGTGCCTTGTCGTCCGAAGCAGTCAGGACACCGCTCTTCTGGTAATCTCCCACACGCTTCTCAAAGAAGTTGGTTTTTCCCTGCAGGGAGATCATCTCCATAAAATCAAACGGATTTGTTGCCCCATATATTTTCTTGTAACCAAGTTCCTGAACCCATCTGTCGGCCACAAATTCAATATACTGCGACATCAGTTTGGCATTCATACCAATCAATGCCACAGGTAAAGCATCCGTAATAAATTCCTTCTCTATCTCCACAGCATCTTTAATGATACCATGTACCTGCTCCTCGCTCAATTTATTCTGCAGCATGCTGTAAAGCAGGCAGGCAAACTCACAATGCATACCTTCATCCCTTGATATCAACTCATTACTAAAAGTCAAACCAGGCATAAGGCCTCGCTTTTTCAACCAGAAGATCGAGCAAAAACTTCCGCTGAAGAATATACCTTCCACCGCAGCAAACGCAACCAGTCGCTCCGCAAACGTTCCGTTCTCAATCCACCTCAATGCCCATTCTGCTTTCTTTCCTACACATGGAACTGTTTCTACCGCATGGAACAAACGGTCCTTCTCTTCCGGATCTTTGATATAGGTGTCGATCAGCAACGCATAGGTTTCCGAATGGATATTTTCCATCATGATCTGAAAGCCGTAGAAACAACGGGCTTCAGGAAGCTGCACTTCACTCATGAAATTAACAGCCAGGTTCTCATTTACAATACCGTCACTCGCTGCAAAAAAAGCTAAAATATGAGAAATAAAGTGGCGCTCCCCACTATTCAGACTCTCCCAATGCTTCAGGTCGTCCGAAAGATCAATTTCTTCCGCTGTCCAGAAGCTGGCTTCACTTTTCTTATACATCTCCCAAATAGCCGGATATTTAATCGGTAACAGAACGAAGCGGTCCTTGTTTTCTTTCAATAATAGTTCTTCTTCTTGCATAAGTATTTGTTTAAGGTGAATGATATCTGCCGACCCTCTAAAAAAACCCGGAAGTCGGTGAAGTGGCCATTCAGCGCTGAAGATCAGAAAACATGAAATTTACGACCTAACTTAAGCTACTAAATACTAAACCCTTAACTAAAAACCGACGTGTGATTTACTAAAGAATCTTACTTAAACAAATATAAAGACGAGTGATTTTTTTGGCGAAAGAAGTTGTTAACAAGTTGTGAGTTTATCCCCCGGATCCGATCAGAATTTTGTCAGAATCAACCAGCGAAAAAGCTAAATATTTCTTTTTAAGCGGATAGGAAAAATTCAAGATTGTTAATAAATCAGAAAAAACTGACTTTGATTCTAAAAAAGTTAAAGCCTAATCTTCTTCAGGAACATAGCTGATTTCCAGCTCAGCTACACCCTTACCGTAAAAGCCCAATGCCTTTGCGGCACCGGCCGACACATCAATACTGAATTTCTTGGAATGCGGACCACGGTCATTGATCTCAACTTCGACCGACTTCCCATTCGCGGGGTTAGTCACGGTAACTATTGTGCCAAACGGAAGGGTAAGATGCGCCGCAGTCATTTTAGCAGCACGATAACGCGCCCCGCTTGAAGTTCTGCGCCCCTCAAATTTCCGGGCATAATAAGTAGCTAAAACCGTCTTTGAAACAACATTTGAAGAACTTACTGATTCGCTCTCTGCTTTAGGCTTTACACTACCGCTAACAAACTCATCCAGGACTTGATTTGCTGGCATATTCTGAGAAAAACCTTTGAGAGACATCAACAGACAGCATAAGAATAAGTAATACTTCATTCGTTATTGAGTTTGGTGAACCCTGCAAACATAAGAAAACTAAATCCGTAAAAACAAACAATGCCAGACAAATTATCGTCTGGCATTGAAAATTATCTTAAAATAAACTGACTATTTCTTATCCGGAACAAACTGCATGGAAATAGAGTTCACACAGTGCCGGGTATCCTTTGCAGTGAACCCTTCACCAAGAAAAACATGTCCGAGATGACCTTTACAATTCGCGCAGATGATCTCCGTCCGCGAACCATCCGCGTCTGGCACCCTCAATACAGCCCCGTCTATCTCATCATCAAAACTCGGCCATCCGCAGTGCGATTCAAACTTGGTTTCAGACCTGTACAAAGGCGCATTACAACGCCTGCATATATAGGTCCCTTTTTCCTTATTATTGAGCAACTTCCCGGTGCCGGGATATTCCGTGCCTTTTCGGACAATAACGTCCTCCTCTTCTTTTGTTAACTTATTCCACTCCATTTTTGATGCTTTTTTACCTGAAACTTCAGTGCCTTTAGACTTTTTCGGTTGCTGACCACAGGCTACCATACCTGCTACCATGAACAAGCCAGCCAACACAACTGTTTTATACTGCAATACCTTCATCTTTTGTTTACCCTAAAATACGAATTTAACAGCCCCAATAGTTTCCATCAGAAGTAATACTTATGTCAATTAAAAACACAAAGCCCCGATCAACCAGGTCGACCGGGGCTTATTAAGCAAGAAGCTCTTTATTTTTTCAGCAGTTCGGCCATGGCAGCGCCGATTTCAGCCGGGCTCTCCACAACGCGGATACCGCATTCAGCCATAATTTTCATTTTTGCAGCGGCGGTATCGTCAGCACCACCAACAATTGCACCTGCATGGCCCATACGGCGTCCCGGAGGAGCAGTCTGACCCGCGATAAAACCAACTACCGGCTTGGTACCATGTTCTTTAATCCAGCGCGCAGCCTCCGCTTCCATGCCACCACCAATCTCACCGATCATGATGATGCCTTCTGTCTCCGGATCATTCATTAAAAGCTCAACAGCCTCCTTGGTCGTTGTCCCGATAATCGGATCACCACCAATACCGATAGCAGTAGTGATACCCAACCCGGCTTTCACCACCTGATCTACCGCCTCGTAAGTCAGCGTACCCGACTTAGAAACCACGCCTACTGTACCTCTTTTGAAGATAAAGCCCGGCATAATACCAATCTTAGCCTCATCGGCAGTAATAATACCCGGACAGTTCGGCCCAATTAAACGGCAGTCTTTGTCAGCTATGTAAGACTTAACCTGAATCATATCCTTCGTAGGAATACCTTCAGTAATACAGACGATCACTTTAATACCGGCTTCAGCAGCTTCCATAATGGCATCGGCAGCAAAAGCAGGCGGCACAAAAATAATAGACACATTAGCACCAGCCTGATCAACAGCATCCTTCACAGTGTTAAATACCGGTCTGTCCAGATGGGTCTGACCGCCTTTTCCTGGCGTAACACCACCGACTACGTTCGTTCCATACTCAATCATCTGAGAAGCATGGTAAGTACCTTCATTTCCGGTAAAGCCCTGAACTATGACTTTTGAATCTTTATTTACTAAAACACTCATGTATCTATAATTTTTGCTGCAAACTTAGATAAAACTGAGCAGCAATCACGAAACAAATCAAAAAAAATACATTCGCTGGATACCAGCCAATATTACTTACCCTGTTTAGTTAAACGACGTATTTTTATATTGCAGAAATCGATGGGCTGCCCCTCGCTTTGAAGCGCAATAAAACCACTGCTCAGCAACTTGCCGTCCACCTTATATTTCGGATCATACCGGTTTGCAATACCGCCACCAATCTGCGGTTTAGAATACTCGAGCACCGTATCCCCATTAATCACATGCCTGATCAGCGAATCGCCCAACACGATAAGTTCGCCGCTTACCCATTCATCACGGCCATATGTTTTCGACGTTGAATTGATACAATGGTCCGCAGCGATCCTGCCTTTATACACTACATTAGTACCCGGCGAACACATATTACCAGTCGGGCGCGGCCTGCCATCCCCAAGTCCGGCCAGAAGCTGCATCTCAATAGAGATTGGCCAGTCTTGTTCCTTCAGCATCGTGCGCGGGTCCTGAGAATGAAACATCACCCCGCTGTTAAGTAATGTATAATCGGGCGCACCACGCTGCAGTTCCCCTGCAAAGCGATATTCAAATTTCAAATGGTAATAAGAAAATGGTGTCTTGTAGTACAGGTGTCCGAACTGATCGTTGAAGTCGCCATACTGATCATACCGGATCTTGATCAGACCGTCATCCACCCTGAAAGTATTCCCAAAGTTTACACCAGTCTCATGATGGTGTATTTTGACGCGCCAATCCTTAATATCCCTGCCGTTAAAGAGCGACTCCCAGCCGCGTTCTTCGGCAACCGCATCAGCACCCTTTTTTACACCACTGCAGCCCCATATACACGCGGCTATACCCACCGCAGCTATCCAGTTAAATTTCATACAATATCTTCTTCAGTTCTTTCTATAGCGTCCGGATTCGTCGCCCGGAGGTACTTCTTCTCGTCAAAATCGTTTTCACTTTTCGCGATCACAATGGCAGCAATACCATTGCCTATCATATTGGTAATCGCGCGGGCTTCCGACATGAAACGGTCGACCCCCAGCAATATCGCAATATGTTCAACCGGCATGATCTTTAGCGCTGTCAGCGTCGAGGCCAGCACAATAAATCCACTTCCGGTAACACCCGCGGCACCCTTGGAGGTCACCATCAGCACTGCAAGTATACTCAACTGCTGGCCTACCGACAAATCCACATGGAACACCTGACACAGAAAAATGACCGCCATCGAGAGGTAGATCGCCGTACCATCCAGGTTAAACGAGTAGCCCGTCGGGATTACCAAACCTACAACAGATTTTTTGCAGCCAATAGCCTCCATTTTCTGCATCATACTCGGAAGAACAGACTCCGAGGAAGATGTACCGAGCACAATCAGGATCTCCTGCCTGATGTACCTCAGGTAAGTCCACAAGCTAAACTTATAATACCGGCAAATGCCATTTAGTACAACAAAAATAAAAAGCGCGCATGTCAGGTATACAGAAGCCATTAGTTTTGCCATAGGTAAAAGCGTATGCAGGCCATAAGTACCCACACTATAAGCCATTCCGCCAAATGCCCCAATCGGGGCCAGACGCATCACAATCTTCATAATGTTGAAAAAAACCTTCGACAACTTATCGAAAGTACTCAGCAAAGAGGCGCCCTGCTCTCCCATCTTACTTAACCCATAACCGAAAAGTATAGCAAAGAACAATATCTGCAGGATGTCGCCCGTACTAAAGGCTTCAAAAATATTATGTGGAATGATGTGCGCAAAGAACTCCGCCCAATTGATCTCCCCGGCTTTATCAGCATAATCCTTCACCTTGTTCACATCCCCCGATGCTGTCTGAACGCCCTCACCGGGCTTTACCACATTCGCCACGACCATCCCGATCATAATAGCCAGCGTAGTCACAATCTCAAAGTACAGCAAAGCTTTACCACCTACCCGGCCAACTTTCTTCATGTCGCCCATATGTGCAATACCCAGCACGATCGTCAAGAAGATGATCGGTGCAATGAGCATGCTGATCATATTGATAAAGCTCTGGCTGATCAGTTTCGCATGTGGCGCAAACTCCGGGATAAAAGCCCCGACCAAAATGCCGAACGTAATAGCTATGAGCACCTGAAAAGTCAGGTTAGAAAAAACTTTCTTCATAGCATCCAATATAGAAAATTCCGGTTAGTTTCCAGCCACGCAACGGAAACCAGTATTTTCCAGTCCCGTATCGGGTGAAGACTTCATCCGCGAGGTCACTTTATAGCCCTCACAATAAGATGCATTGCACATAAACGAACCACCCCGGGTTACTTTTTTCGGCACAAAAGGCTCATCCGGATCATAGCCCTTAGCCGGCCCCTTGGGGTTTACAGTTCCTTTTCCGGGCAAAGTCGCATAATAATCCGCTGTATACCAATCCGACACCCATTCCCACACATTCCCGGCCATATCGTACAAACCATATTTGTTCGGAGCGAACGAACCGGTTGGGGCCAGACCAGAAAATCCGTCCCATGAGGTATCCCTGTCGGGGAAGCTGCCCTGCCAGGTATTCGCTTTTGGTTTGCCCTGTTCAACCGGATCATTTCCCCATGGATATATCGCATTTTCCGCACCACCGCGCGCGGCATATTCCCACTCCGCTTCGGTTGGCAAACGTTTGCCTGCCCATTTCGCGTAAGCGGTGGCATCCTCCCACGAAACCTGTGTAACCGGGTAATCGTCTTTGCCATCAATACTACTACCGGGTCCCTGCGGATGCCGCCAGTTTGCTCCCGGAGTCCAGCGCCACCATTGCGCGGCATTGTTTAGCGGTACAGGATGATTTGGCGGATTGAACGTTAGACCAGCCGGCACAAGCACATCATCAGGCGGCTTTGGCGTGCCGGGAGGCAACTGCTTCTTGAGTTCTTCCCAATCGGGCTTACGCTCTGCCACAGTTTTATAGCCTGTAGCCTTTACAAAGGCTGCAAACTGTGCATTAGTAACTTCCTTCTCGTCCATCCAGAAACCATCCACTTTTACCTGATGCGCAGGATATTCATCGGCCCGTCCTCCAGCCGTCGCAGCCCCCATAGAAAAGGATCCGCCTTCAATCCACTTCATGCCACGCTTAGACCCGGCTTTCGATGCTGTGCCGGCTCTCAAATCCGGTGCTGCCGCAGCACCAAATCTGCTCGGCATATGACTATGGCAGGATGCATCATCAGCGGTTTTCTTTTCCAGATTTTCTTCACCTGCCTTCGGCTGGCAAGAGCCGCAAAACAATGCCACGATAAGCATCAAACCACAACTTCCAAACAAGCGCCTGCTAACCCTCTTTTTCATATCTCTCTACTTCCTTCTCGAAGCTAAAATCTTTCTGATCTCATTCCAGGGCTTAACGCCAGTATGTAACGCCCATTCATCATAAGCTGCAGATAACCTGCGAACCTGCTCTGGATTTTTTTCTGCCAGATCATTCAGTTCAGATCTGTCTTTGCTAATATCATATAGCTGCCACTTCCGTGGCTTCCCTTCCTCATATTCGCACACCAGTTTCATATTGCCCAGCCTAACCGCCGAATTGCCTTCATGCTCCCAAAAAATCGGCTGAGCATGCACTGGCTTTTCAACACCCCGGATAACAGGCAGCAGGCTTTTGCCAGCCATAGGCAAAATATCCTGCCCCTTGTACCTTGCCGGGTATTTCGACCCCGAAACCTCTACTACTGTCGCCATAAGATCCGGGAGAAACCCATACTGGTCAGTAAATTTACCATTTTTATTTTTAGGGATTGCTTTAGGCCAATGAACAATAAGCGGTGTGCTGATACCACCCTCGTTCACCCAATGTTTGTACTTTTTAAACGGCGTGTTCGAGGCGTTGGCCCATGACTGGCCGTAACTGAGCATATAACCCCGCTTCGAACCTAAATTCTCTTTAAGACCTCCACCCAGATCCCCGCCTTCTGCGCATGCGCCATTATCAGATAAAAAGAAGATCAGCGTATTCTCAAGTTCACTCGATGCTTCTAGTGCTTTGATCACCCGCCCGATATTCTGGTCCATGCGGTCAATCTGAGCCGCATACAGCGCCATCCTGAAATCCATCTCATCCTGCTTTTCGGCAGAAAGCTTGTCCCAGTCGGCCGCATCATCCTTACTTAACCCCGCCTCTGCTGTCAACACGCCCGATTGTATCATCCGGGCGTACCGTTCTTTCCGTAGTGCTTTCCAGCCCGACTTATATTTGTTCCGGTATTTATCAACGTCGTCTTTCAGCGCATTAAGAGGCCAATGCGGACTCGTATACGCCAGATACATGAAAAAAGGCAATTTGCTTTCCTTGCGATTTTCGTCTAAAAACTTTACAGCGTAATCCGTCAGCGCATCGGTCAGATAAAAATTATCGCCCTCCGGTTCCACCTGTTCATTCATCAATGTCAGCCCCCTGGGCCCCGTCGGGGTAAAGTAGTTTGCCGCTCCTGCGAGTATCCCATAGTACTTATCAAAACCGCGTTGAAGCGGCCATCTTTGCTGACCATGATATCCGACATGCCATTTACCGGACATCAGCGTCTGATATCCGGAACCCTTCAATACCTCGGCTATCGTAACGCAATTATTATTTAAAGCCCCCTGGTATCCTTTCAGATTATAGTTGTAGGCCACACTGTCTTCCGGATCATTGGTCATGTGCCCGATGCCTGCCTGATGCGGATACAGACCTGTTAATAAAGAAGCACGAGTCGGACAGCATCGGGCATTGTTATAAAACTGCCGGAAGCGGATGCCATTTGCCGCCAGCCGGTCCAGATTGGGGGTCGACACTTCACTCCCGTAACTTCCAATATCGGCATAGCCCATATCGTCGGCCATAATAATCATAATATTCGGACGGCTGTCTGCAGCCTTGCCCGGCTTGATCTCATCAACCGTCTTAAAGGCGTAAGCACCGGCCAACAGCGCAATAGTAACAGCGCTTCCAATGATGTATCTCATATTATGGCTTAGGTAACACATGATGATTCTTTGCCCATTCATCCCACATGGCCGACATGGCTTTGACTTTGTCGGGATGCTGACTGGCAAGATTGTTCAGTTCGGTCGGATCGTCCGTCATATTGTACAGCTGCCACTTCCGGTCGGGACCGGCAACCACCAGTTTCCAGTTGTCATACCTCACATACTTGCTGCCCTCATGCTCATTACACAATACGGAATGCCCCTCAACCTTTTTACCTCTAAACAGTGGTGCCAAACTCTTACCTGCCAGCGGCGTAATCATATTTCCGTTATATTCCTTCGGATAAGCCGCCCCTGTAACATCAATAAAAGTCGCCATAAAATCCATTACATGGCCAACCTGCGCAGATTTACTCCCTTTCTTTTTAATGCCGTCAGGCCAGGAAACGATCATAGGCGTGTGAACGCCGCCCTCCAGCGATTGCGACTTCCATAGCCGGAAAGGCGTATTGGCTACATTGGCCCAGCTCGGCCCAATCGAGAAGAAGGTTGTCTGCGGACCAGGCATTACCGATTTGTCTGTCGCATACGAGATCTTTCTCCCGTCCCGCGTTTCGCCCGGTCGGTCAAAACCCGGTCCATACCTTTCTGAAAGCTCGGCACTGGCACCATTATCACTTAAAAATACGATGATGGTATTGTCCAGTTCACCCGTATCCTCAAGCGTTTTCAACACACGTCCAATCCCTTGATCCATCCTGTCTATCATCGCCGCATGCACCGCCATTGCCCGGGCATCCCATTCTTTATGCGGGTTATTCTCCCAGGTCATTTGAGCAGGGTTGCGCGGTGACAGCTTCACCTTGGTTGAATCGATCAAACCAAGCTTAACCATCCGCTGATAGCGGTTGCGTCTGATGGCCTCCCAGCCGACTTTATAGGTATCCTTATACTTTTCAATATCTTCAGGAAGCGCCTGGATTGGCCAGTGTGGCGCATTGTGCGCCATATATAGAAAGAACGGCTCACCTTTTTTTGCAAATTCACGGATATAACCGGAAGCCTTATCGTTAATTGCATCGGTATGGTAATAATTTGCAGGCACCTGCTTAACAGGCGTAGTGCCCTCTACCAGGCTAAAGGGATCATAAAAATCAATCACACCCCATATCGTCCCGTAAAACTTATCAAACCCTCTTTTCGTGGGATATTGCTCCAGCGGCGAAAAGAGCGGATATTCTGCGCGGTGACTAAGCCATTTGATTTGTTCCTCTTTTTCCTGTGTAATTGTGTTAGAAACATGCCACTTACCCACCATCGCCGTGCTATAGCCGGCCTGCTTCAGTACTTCGGCAATCGTAACGGTATTTTTCCCAAGGTGACCGCGATAACCACTGTCATTTTCTGCGGTAGTCATATGCCCTATCCCCGCATCGTGGTTATAGAGACCAGTCAGCAGCGAGGCTCTGGTCGGGCAGCACCTCGACACGTTGTAAAACTGGGTAAACTGCATCCCCTGCTTTGCTATACGGTCCAGATTCGGCGTATTAATCTCACCGCCATAACAGCCCAGATCGGAGTAACCCAGATCATCGGCCAAAATCAAAATGATATTAGGCTTTTTTGGTTTTTTAGGGAGTGCTCGCGACATAGATGCGAGTGGCGCAGCCAGAAATACAGCAAGCAAAACATAGACAGCAGTTCTTTTTTTCATACCTCTCAGAAGCTTTAAAATTTGGTTATACAACAAGTCCGGCACTCCGGCTGTCTGCAAATTAAATAATTAGCTTTTGATTAACCTGATCAATCTTAGGTTCTTTTGTATCATTTTAGAAATAATGACCTGCATCATTTTGCACGCCAGCAGGAGCCGTATCTTTGCACTATGGCAGCATCAAAAGATATCAGTACGGATGAGGATATTGTTTTATTGGTCGACACCTTTTACACCAATATCCGGGAAAACGAATTACTCGGACCTATCTTCGGCGCCATAATCAACGACCGCTGGCCCGAACATCTTGAAAAGATGTACCGTTTCTGGCAAACGGTGTTGTTAGAAAAACACAATTACAGCGGAAGCCCCTTCCCACCGCATGCAAACATGGCCATTGGCAAGCACCATTTCGATACCTGGCTGACTTTGTGGCGCACTACGCTGAACAGTCTCTTCGCAGGGCCGCTTACCGAAGAAGCAAAGTGGCGTGCAGAAAAGATGGCGACAATGTTCCTGTCCAAAATCGAATATTACCGAAACCACCCCGGCTTCCCATTAATGTAACGCAGCATTGCCGAATCCGGCAGCGAATATTAACTTTGCGCCGAATGAGGCGAAAGATCAGAAAACATGTACGTGCCGCAAGGTATATCCTGTATAAAGAAACGCTGGTCGACCGGAAAGAACACTTCTGGACTTTCCTTGGTTCTTTTACCGGCATAGCGCTTATCGGCCTGCTGCACAGTCCGTATTTTGAAGCGCACGACAATCTTTTCCTGATCGGCTCTTTTGGTGCCTCCGCCGTACTTATCTACGGCGTTATCAATAGTCCCCTCGCACAGCCACGGAACCTGATCGGCGGACACGTCATTTCGGCTATCATCGGCGTTACCATCCATAAACTGATACCCGGCGAACTCTGGCTTGCCTCAGCGCTGTCTGTGTCGCTATCCATAGTCTGCATGCAGATCACTAAAACCCTGCATCCTCCCGGAGGCGCAACCGCCCTGATCGCTAATATCGGATCGGAAAAAATCTTATCGCTCGGGTACCTTTACGTGATCAGTCCCGTACTGTCGGGATGTATTATCCTTCTGGCCGTTGCCATATTTTTCAATAACAGAACCTCGCATAGAAGTTATCCGAGAAACAAACGCTGGTATCTTTTCTGGAAACGCTACCGCCGTCCCTAAGACTTAGCCTTTAAAGCCACACCCTCGAAGGCAACGCCCTCCCAGCCCCGGGCCATAAACTGCCTGATGTTCTGATGATCTGTACCTTCCGGGGTCGCAAGCACTGCTTCGTAATGCTCGGCAAACAACTGTAAAGTGTCTTCTTCCGAGAGCCCGTTAAGCTTTGCAAAAGTCAGCACCTTCGCGCTACCCTGATTTTGCGAAGCCTCGTTGTAAACCTCTCCATTCCTGAAGGCCGTCGGGGTATGATCATAACGTTCCTCTATAAAGGCAATCAGGCCCGAAAAATTCATGTTCTTCGACTGAATAAGGTTCAGCAAACCGGCAATATCTTCTTTCATAATATTCTTAAGCGAGCTGCAAACATATACTTTTGTACAATTAGCACCAAACCCATATATTACATTCAAAAAATATCATAGGTTATGACAATATCTAAGAGACTGCTTTTCATCATCTTAGTGATCGCAACAGCGATCATGGTGCACACAGCATCCGGCCAGAAGCCGAAACTACCCACAAAATGGACACAGGCTGCCATGAACACAGATATGCCGTCTCCAGATTATCCCCGACCGCAGTTACAGCGGGCCGACTGGCTTTCGCTTAACGGAAAATGGGATTATCTTGGCGGAAAGCAGGTCGAAAACGCCTTGAACCCAATAAGGCCAATAAACTTTGAAGGCAAAAAAGAAACCATCCTTGTGCCCTACTGTCCGGAATCAGTACTTTCGGGTATAGAGCGTAACCAGGAAATCAATATGTGGTACCGGAGGAACTTTGAGATCCCGGCATCCTGGAAAGGTAAGCAGGTGATCATCCACTTCGACGCGGTTGACCACGACGCCACGGTGTTTGTAAACGGACAAAAAGCCGGCACTCACGCAGGCGGCTACGATGCCTTCAGCATCAACATCACACCTTTCCTAAAAAAAGGAAGTAATGTTTTGATTGTTGCAGCGCACGACCCTAACGATGGCAAGACACCCTCCGGCAAAAACGGTCCGCGCGGCGACTACACCTTTACCTCCGGCATCTGGCAGAGTGTGTGGCTGGAACCAGTTGGCAAAAACTACATCAAAAACCTAAAGCTAACGCCCGATGTGGCTAATAGCCGCTTGCAGATTACGGTAAGCGCTGATGTCGCACAGATCACAGCAGCGGCCCTTGACGGTAAAAAAGTTATTTCAGAGACAAAGGCGCAAGCTGGGACCACATTCTACCTTCCGGTGCCAAACCCTAAGCTATGGTCGCCAGACGACCCTTTCTTATACGACCTCAAGCTCACGCTATACGATAAAAGCGGAAAGGTCACCGACGAGGTCACCAGCTATTTCGGCATGCGCGATGTGCGCCTTGGCAAGGTAAATGGCGTGGTAAGACCCCTGCTCAACAATCAATTTGTGATGCAGGTGGGCTTGCTGGATCAGGGTTACTGGCCCGATGGTATTCTGACGGCTCCGACAGATGAGGCACTTAAATACGATGTAGAATTCACAAAAAGAGCTGGTTTCAACCTGATCAGGAAACACATGAAAACCGAACCTAAGCGCTTCTATTACTGGGCCGACAAGCTTGGCCTGCTTGTGTGGCAGGATATGCCTGCCATGTGGTATCAGCATGAAGACACGGCAAAAACCAGAACCGCTTTCCGTAAGGAGCTCAAGGCAATGATGGACGATCTGCATAACCCTCCGTCAATCATAGCCTGGGTGCCTTTCAATGAAAACTGGGGAGCTTTCGACGTCAAAGAGATTACCGACTGGGTGAAAAAGTATGATCCCTCGAGGCTGGTCAACGGAAACTCGGGATTCAATAACAACCCTGGCTATCAGAAAGCGGCCGGAGATCCGGGAAATGGCGACTTTGTGGACACTCACATTTACATAGGCCCGAACGACGCCTCAAAGCCGGACGATAAGCGGGCAGCCTCTCTGGGTGAATACGGAGGCGTCGGACTGTTTGTGAGGGGACATATGTGGCCGGTTGACAACAATGCCTACGGTTACGAACCAACAAAGGAAAGGCTCACCGACAAGTATGTACTACTGATGGACCAGGTAGAGCAACTCATGAAGTATAAGGGATTAAGCGTCGCTATTTATACGCAGACCACCGATGTAGAGCACGAAATAAACGGGCTGCTCACGTATGATCGTGCCTTTGAAAAAATGGAGGTTGAACGGGTGCGCGAGGTAAATCAGGCAGTAATCAATGAAAGTAAAAAGATCAACTAATTAAATGGA
Organism: Pedobacter faecalis; assembly: GCF_030182585.1. Taxonomy (NCBI): domain Bacteria; kingdom Pseudomonadati; phylum Bacteroidota; class Sphingobacteriia; order Sphingobacteriales; family Sphingobacteriaceae; genus Pedobacter; species Pedobacter faecalis. Next base: position 1,648,091 of record NZ_JARXOW010000001.1, read on the forward strand.
ATACAACTTCAGAAAAGCTGGCGCCAACGAAATTGACCAGATATGGGCTATTTTGGCAAAGGCGATTGAAAGAAGAAAGGCAGAGGGCAGCGAGCAATGGCAAGACGGCTACCCCAATATGGAAGTGGTCCGAAACGACATCAGCAAACAGGCAGGATATGTGCTGACGGAAAAAGACCAGATTGTGGGGTACGTAGCAGTACTAGTAAACGACGAGCCAGCGTACGACAATATCGAAGGAAAATGGCTTAGTACGGGCGACTTCGTTGTCATACACCGGGTAGGCATAGCTGAAAGTCACCTGGGAAGAGGTCTGGCAAGACAAATGCTTGAACATATCGCCCGCTTTGCGGCAGAACGAAACATACCCAGCATCAAGGCCGATACCAACTTCGACAACCCCGCCATGATCCGGACTTTTGAAAACGCGGGGTATGTGTACTGCGGGGAAGTACTTTTAAGAGGAAAATCGCGGCGGGCGTACGAAAAAGTTTTGCATAATTAACACCTATAAAAGATGGCAAAAAAAAAGAAAATCGGCTGGTTTGAAAACGTAGCGAACCTGATCACCTGTTGGGTTGGAAGCGGGCCTGCCTTTGGCATTGCAGCGCTGGTGGTGATTGTCTGGGCCATTAGCGGTCCCCTCTTTCATTTTTCGGAGACCTGGCAATTGGTCATCAATACCGGCACAACGATCGTTACCTTTTTAATGGTTTTCCTGATCCAAAAATCACAGAACAAAGACAACAAGGCTATCCAGTTAAAGCTCAATGAACTTATTGCAGCCTCCCGTCACTCCAGTAACCGTATGGTCGATATCGAAGATCTGAGCGAAGAAGAGTTGGATCAACTGCACAAATATTATAAACGCCTGTCAGACATTGCCGAAGAGGACGAGGATATCCACACGTCTCATTCCATAGATGAAGCCGAAAAAATACAGGCCGCTAAAAGATCAATAAGACAACATCACACCAATCACAAAGAATGAAATCCAGCATCCGAATCTTATTACTGATCAGCGCCTTTTGTATGTCAGTCAAACCTGTCGGCGCTCAGACGAAGCAGAACGTTCGCATCATGAGCTTTAACCTATGGCATGGCGGCGATGGCTGCAAACTGCCCAGAGACACGAGCATCAAATACGAATTGGCGGCAATCAAGACTTCAGGAGCAGACGTCGTAGGCCTGCAGGAGCAGACCAGTGGTATGGGCGACAAAACATCAAGAGCAATTATTCTTGCGGAAAAGCTGGGCTGGAACCACTATATTATAAGCGGAAGCAGGGCGGTCATCTCACGTTATAAGATAAAGCCTGTACCACCGGTAAAGCCACAACCCGCTAACCACCAAAACACCGCGGGTAAAAATTCGCAGATCGTCCTTATAGAACTGCCGGGCACCAAAACCGTTGCCTTCGGCGTGATGCACCTCATGTATACGCCGTACGAATCTTACGATATTGCCGACAAAAAATTCAGTACCGGGGCAGAGGTGATTCAATCGGCCACCAAAGCCAGAATGCACGAAGTAAAAAGCATGATGGACGAGGTGGCACCACTTATGGCCAAAGGAATTCCCGTGGTGCTGGTGGGCGACTTTAATGAACCAAGCTGTCTCGACTGGACGCCAAAGGCGATCAGGGAACGTAACGACCCCTTGCTCCCTTTCGCCGTAAACTGGCCCTGCACCGACTACATCCTTAAATCAGGATTTGTTGACGCATACCGGCAAATCCATCCAAACGTTAAAAAGAAGCCCGGCTATACCTGGACCACCAAGCCAGGCTTATGGCATAATCCCGAAATCCACGACCGGATCGATCTCATTCATGTTTCAAAAAAAGGCATCCGTGTGAAAGACGCCTTCCTGGTGGGCGATCAATCTGAGCTTTCCGACATCATAGTTACACCATGGACATCCGATCACCGGGCGGTAGTGACAGAACTGAAAATACTTTGAACGAAATCCCGGAACCAACTGTTAAGAACTCATGAAAACGCCGCCTATAAATCTGATTGATGTATTCCAGGAAATGGTATCTGCCTGTTATGCCAGCGAAAAGAAATATGAAAAGCTCTTTGAGCAGCTCTCAGAAAATGCCGCTACCGACGAACTGAAGTCCTGCTTGTCGCCCACCCGAAATGAGCTGGCACAGCATGTCGACCGCCTGGCCCAAATTTTAAAATGGCTTAAGCTGCGCCCTTCCAGGATCATGTCAAATACCGACGAAACCTTAATGGCTATGGCCAAAGAAGCATGCGGCTACAAAAAGCAGCAGTCGCCCCACAAAGACGTACAGATCCTGCAGGCAGCAAAGCTGATCACCTTTCATAAGATATCCCTGTATGGGTCTATGGAAAAAATGGCTCAGGCATTAAAAATGGAGAACGCCGCAACGCTGCTTGCCCAGTCGGCCGAAGACAACAGAAATGCCGGTGCGTACTTCACGCAGATAGAGCAAAACATTCTTTACCCGGCGGTAGCAAACGCTTGATTTAAGGGTTCTCCTATCTTATTATCATGAAGTACCGGGCAGTCACTTTCCGCAAATTACCCGCAAGTGCGATGGCGCTGTATCCTTTCATGCTCTTTAAGGACCAGCGGGCACGTAGCAATCAGCGGATCATCCGGCACGAACTCATTCATTTCAGGCAGCAACTGGAATTGTTGATTCTGCCTTTTTACCTGCTGTACCTCCTGCATTACCTGGTAAATCTAATTGTTTACCGCAATCACTACCGCGCGTATATGAACATCTGCTTCGAGCAGGAAGCCTACCAGCACGATAGCAATCCCCAGTATTTAACCACCAGAAAACCCTACGCATGGTTAAAAAAATTTGTATTATGAGACGCAGAAAATTCCTCCAGCTTGGCATGTCCTTGGCCGCATTTAGTTTAGTCGGCCCCAACTTAATTATGGGCGCTCAGTCGGCAACCAATAAACTTCCCCGGTGGCGCGGCTTTAATCTGCTGGAGAAGTTCAACGGCGATCATAACCAGCCCTTCAGGGAAAGTGATTTCAGGATGATGGCCGACTGGGGCTTCGACTTCGCTCGCCTTCCGATGTCTTACCGGTGCTGGTCTAAGCCCGGCGACTGGTTTACTATGAACGAAGCGGTATTGAAGGAGATTGACGAGGCCATCGCCTATGGCACGAAATACAAAATCCATGTAAACCTGAACCTTCACCGGATACCGGGATACTGCGTTAACCCACCCGCAGAGCCGCTAAACCTTTGGAAAGATGAGAAGGCACTGGAAGCAGCTGCCTTTCATTGGCAAACCCTTGCCAAGCGATATAAAAAAATAGGCAGCGACAAACTGAGTTTCGATCTGATCAACGAACCGGCAAACGTAAGCGAAGAGGATTATCTGAAAGTCATCACCCGGATCGTGGAGACCATCCGTAAGGAAGATCCGAAACGACTTATTATCATCGACGGCCTGCAATGGGGCACGAAACCTTTATTTGGCGCTGCCAAACTGAATGTGGCGCAAAGCACACGCGGATACGGCCCAATGCAAGTAAGCCATTACAAAGCCTCCTGGGTAAAAATGGATTGGAGTAAGCCACCTACATGGCCGCTGGTGTTGGGCGACAACGACCGATGGGACCAGAACCGCTTAAGACAAGAATTTACGCCATGGAAAAAACTTTCAGATCAGGGCGTGGGCGTACATGTTGGCGAATGGGGCGCATTTAGTCACACCCCGCACGATACAGCCTTGGCCTGGATGGAAGACAACCTGAAGATCTGGAAAGAGAACGGCTGGGGCTGGTCGCTCTGGAACCTTCGGGGGGGATTTGGTGTGCTAGACAGTGGGCGTACGGACGTTGCATACGAAGACTATCAGGGACACAAGCTCGACCGGAAGATGCTTGAGTTACTTCGCAGGTATTAAGTGCCGTGTGACAAACATCACAGAAAAGGCTGACCTGCCTTATCCTTTTTGCGCGAGTGGAGGCCGACTTTTGCTTAATAACCTAATCAACGATGAGCAACACATCCCGCGATCAACACAGAGATCTTGACGCCACATTACTTACCATGGATCTGAATTTACTTACAGATCAGATTAAAAACGAGGATGCATACCTACAGGGTGACAGGAATGCGATTACTATTTTCAAGAACCAGCAAATGCGCATTGTTCTGGTTGCGCTGCAACAGGGAACTGAAATGAAAACACATACCGCCCCGGGCATTATCAGTGTACAGGTACTGGAAGGTCAGATTGAATTTACTGCTGATGGAAGCGCGGTTGAACGAACTGCCGGACAAGCGCTGGTTCTTCATACCGGCATACCCCACAGTGTAAAAGCCCTGCAGCCATCAGTCTTTCTGCTTACCATGTCCATTGCCAACTAATTAACCACCCTTCGCCCTACCGTGGTATAACTTGGTCCAAGACTTCTTCGGGACTAGTCCACGGCTTGTTCGCAAAAAAGGTACTTTTTGTGGACTATTCCCGAACAAACCCCAGATTAATCCCAGATTTCGTGGACACTTGGTAACATCTTGCCTTTGACTTTTCCGGATAAATCCCTTAGATTGCATAATAAGATTTAATCATTCATTCTCAGGAATATGATGAACACCAGGATTTATAAAATGTCTTTTGCCGGCGTATATCCACATTACGTCCAGAAAGCAGAAAAGAAAGGACGCACCAAAGCCGAGGTAGATGAAATCATACTTTGGCTCACGGGATACGATCAGCAGAGCCTGCAAAAACACATTGACGAGAAAACGGACTTCGAAACTTTCTTTGCCAAAGCCCCGCAGATAAACCCCAATGCATCCAAGATAACCGGCGTTATTTGCGGCTATCGCATAGAAGAAATTGAAGATGAACTGATGAAGAAAATCCGTTACCTGGACAAGATGATCGATGAGTTGGCAAAAGGCAGAGCCATGGAGAAGATACTTAGGAAATAACTTACATCTATAAATCTGAATGAAACGCTTGATAATATTTTGCCTCTTAGGCGTGCTTGCTTATGGTACGTCGGCCCAAGAATCAGACCCAAGCATTTGGGAGACGAAATTGGGAGCGATCCGGATCATACTGAAAATATCCACGGACAAAACCACCGAATTAAACACAGCGCTATTTGACAGTCCCGACCAGAATGCCTTTGACATTCCGGTATCTCGCCTGGTCATCGGCACGGATAGCCTAATAGCTTTTTCTGAAGCTATGAAACAGGGCTTTAGCGGTGTATTTAATAGCGACCGTTCTAAGATTCAAGGCTTTTGGAATCACAGCTCTGGGAAAGTACCTGTTACCTTTATTAAGGTAGTGAACTTTGAGGTTAAGCGCCCCCAGACGCCCAAACCACCGTTTCCATATATCATACAAGATGTTACCTTTTACAACAAGGAGAAATCAATTCGGTTTGGCGCTACACTTACACTGCCTGACCTGAAAAGCGATTATCCGGCTGTTATTATGATTACAGGATCCGGGGCACAAGATCGGGATGAGACCGCCTTTGGACACAAACCGTTTTGGGTTATTGCTGACTACTTAAGTCGTCGTGGTATAGCCGTGTTAAGGGTGGATGACCGTGGAGTGGGCAAGAGTACGGGTGTTTTGGCAGGAGCAACTTCAGCTGATTTTGCGGATGACGTGCTTGCGGCGGTGGAATATCTAAAGAAGCAGGTAGGAATCAACACAAAACAAATTGGACTGATAGGACACAGCGAAGGCGGTGTTATCGGCCCGATTGCAGCGACCCGATCCAAAGATATTGCCTTTCTGATAAGTCTTGCTGGAGTTGGTATTAAGGGCTCTGAGTTGATGCTTGCCCAAGGCAGATGGGCGTATCGAAACATGGGGTTCACAGACGAAGAACTATCAAGAATCGACACATTAAATCGCTTGATATATGGTTTAAGCGAGCGAACCGGCGATATCCAAACACTCGCACCATTGTTAAAAAAGGAAATGGCCGGTTGGATGCAACGTCAACCGGAAAGCTTCCTGTGGAAATCTGGCTTAAAGGGCCCCAATTCTGATAAGGCCATGGCTTCAATGACTTCTGTGGTGCTCAATCCCTGGATGCGATATTTCATTGCGTACGACCCCGGAATATACTTATCCAAGTTAACTATCCCAGTCTTGGCCATAAATGGAGAAAAGGATGTCCAAGTATCCGCTATCGAAAATCTGGAGGGCTTTGGAAAACACCTTAAAGAGGCCGGAAATAAAAATTTCACGACCATCGCCTTCCCCGGACTCAATCACTTTTTCCAGCACGCTGAAACTGGCGACCTTAATGAATATGCAAAAATAGATGAGACCATTGCACCCGAGGTGCTGGAAACAATCTCGAAATGGATTAACAGTCAGTACAAGAAATAAGCAGGCTATTGTCCCTTATTATCAGCATCTATCCATATCTCAGGGTAGAAATCATCTTTCGTGTTAGGAATCCCGTCCTGCCCCATAGACGAAAGCTTATAAACATCACCTACTTTTTGATAATTGTAAAGTGTGTTTTTCCTCAGCTGAACTCCCTGGACGGCATCATGTATTGGTGCAAACTTATTATCAGTCAGCAATTGAGGCAAACTGTCCGGATATTTGCCATGCTTAATTTTGTAGGCTTCCAGGTGGCCAACCAAGCTGGTCAACTGGTTTTTCGATATTTCAGCGAAACCTTCTTTAGATAAATCACTGTGTGTCATAAAGTAAAACATTGATCCATAAACCGCAATGGTAAACACTATGCCCGAAATACCTATAGCGGCCAACCACTTATTCTTGTAAACAAATATGGCATATAACAATAGTCCGAGCCCCACAAAAGCCCCAATCAAAGGGATTATACAAAGCAATCCCAAAAGATAAGGCGGCTTTGACTGCCGAACGGGCAAGTTCTGTAATTGTGTTCCGTGTTCCATATTACAAATCCTTTAGAGCAAAATAAAGTATCCTCGGCGTCATCATCGCATTGTCTTTCACGGCGTATAAAATCTTATGATTTGTATCGGCCAATACAAGCACCGGCCGGCCGTTTGTTTCAAATTCCCTGGCAAGTTGGGGAGCAGCGACAATATGCTGGGTGTTTATGATAGGATTTTTTTTAAGCGCGGCAAAAGAATGCTCAATAGCGTGATGAGTCACAGTAATAATGGCAAGCTTGTCAGGATTATAAAACCTGCTTAGCACTTCGTTTACCGGCTTGTACGCGTCAGCTTGGCTACCGCCATAACATCCGTCGCACCAAAACACCAGCACAATAGCTTTACCCTGCAAAGCCTTCACATCAACATGGCTTTTAAAAGGTCGCAGGTCAAGTGTAACCCCCTCCTGCAGTTTCGCGCTGGCGGGCTTAAGCATAAGCTTTGTATTACGGTCGACGGCTGCCTGTCTTACGGTATCGATTTTTGTGATAAGGTGCCTGTACTCGCCGTTGACCTGAGTCCAGCCTTTTTGATATTCATATGTAGCCAGTCTGCGTACAACCTCCGCAGAGTCGACAACGTTCCCCTCCCTGTCATATACCTTTGGATCGGTAATTTTAACATTCCCGATCATGCGTTTTAACTCAGCGCCAGATACAGTACGAGTTTCGACTTTGGTAACTGTTGCGCCATTGGATTGCGCCATTGCGAATACTCCGCTAAAAGCTATGGCGGCAGTTAAAAACAACTTTTTCATTGGTTAGTCAAAGCTTATTTGATATGAGGTTAATTTTATTCTAGTAAGATAGTGAAAATATCTTTTGCTCCAACTGTTTGAAAGACTCAAACAGTAGCTTATATTTATCATGATAAAATTAACGCTATGACCGAAACAAATACCTTATGTCCTGTTTGTAACACAGCCTATCAGGAAACCTATTACACATGCAACAATTGCGAATATCCTTTACAGGGCTCGCAGCAAGAGAAAGATCATTTTATTTCGGAACGTGAGGTGAAGCATATCGAACTTGCTGATCTCGGCGGCAAAGTAACATCGGCTAAAAGATCGCTTTTTTTTGTGGCAGGTATAGAGGCAGTATTTGGCGCCATTGCCTACTTCAGTGCAAAGAGCGATGCTGATAAATTTTCAATTTTACTGGGGGAAATAGCTATAATAGGCATTTTTGCGCTCCTAGGATTTTGGGCGAAGCGGAAGCCCAAAGCTGCTCTAATCACTGGTTTGTCTACATTTGTAGCGCTGCACCTCTTGAGTGCGCTCGCCAATCCAGTGTCACTCTTCTCCGGAGTCATCTACAAAGTAGTGGTAATAGTATACCTGTTGAATGGTATTAGATCCGTATCAAAGGCTGATGCATTGAAAAAAGAGCTTAACATGGCCTAGTTGTTAATAGCTGTAGATAAACATGGAGTTTGACATGACCTCCTTTACTTCAAATCTTTGAGAGACAGAAAAAGCTTCCGTGGCGTCATTCCAGCCCAGTCGCGAATAGCATACACAATCTTGTGATCCTGGTCAGTCACCACGATCACCGGCTTGTTGCCAGTTTCGAACTTTGAAGTAAGATCAGCCGCAGCTACAATATGCTGTGTGTTCACGATAGGACTTTTTTTAAGGGCTGCTATAGATTGATCAACAGAATGATGGGTTACAGTGATAATGGCAAGCTTTTCTGACCCCTGAAACCTTGATAATACGTCATTTACGTCCTTATAGGCATCAGGAATTCTTTGATAACAGTCCTCACACCAAAATATCAAGACTATCGCCTTTCCGTTCAAGGCGTTTATGTCGGCGCGGCTTTCGAAAGGTTTAAGATCCAAGGTCATACCCTTCTGAAGCAAAGGGTTGCCAGGCTTCAGGTACTCTTCCAGCTCTCGTTCGCGCTCTATATCACGCTCGTTGAATTTTGTGAGGACGTATCTCAGGGATCCGCCAACTTCGTAGGTTCGCACCTGATATTCATAAGTGGCAAGCCGGCGCTGTACCACTGTTGAATCGAGCACATTTCCAACCAAATCATAAACACGAGAATCTGTGGGGAGCGCCTGCTTAGGCAGCCGGTTATATTCCGCCCCCGTCATAGTTCTGCGTTCTACCCTCACGCCGTTCTGCACACCCGATTGTGCCACTGCAAAAGAAGCAGTTACTAATAAAATTGCTGTAAAAATGATCCGGTTCATAAAACGTTAATTGGTCCCGTTAAGATAGTAAAAGAATTACAAACCAGATCATCACAACCCATATTAAACACTTATTTCAGCAACTGCTTTTTCCAGCGCATGATCCTGTATTCCGGGAATATTGAGACCCTCTGCTCTGTATACCGTAACATCAGTCATTCCCAAAAAGCCAAGCATGGATTTCAGGTAAGGAACGACAAAGTCGTACGGCTGATAAGGACCCTCAGTGTAAACTCCGCCGGAAGCCACGGCGAGATAGATCTTCTTATTTTTAACCAGGCCTTCAGGTCCGTGCTCCCCATATTTAAAGGTCTTGCCCGCGCGCGTGATGTGGTCGATCCAGGCCTTTAGCGACGAATGGATGGTAAAATTATACATCGGAGCGCCGATAACAATAAGATCAGCCGCCATTAGCTGATTGATTGCATTATCAGAATGCCGTATGGCTTCCTGATCGGCCGCAGTAAGCTGCTCCGTTGGCGTAAAAAAAGATTTCAGATGCTGGGCGTTAAGATGAGGGATATTCCGCTGCAGAAGATCAACCTCTTCTACCCTGCTCTCCGGATACCTTTGCTGGAGCTGCTCTACGATTGCTTTACCTAAACTGATACTCACTGAGGCCTCCTGACGGGGACTTGAAGTTAAATGAAGAATTGTTTTCATGATTATTCCGATTCAAATTATTTGCAGCAAAGTTATTGCTGCCAATCAGGGTTGAACCCATACTTCCCTGCAGGGAAGCACTTCCCTAAATGGAAGTACTTAACTTTGTATTATGGAAAATCACGAACAATGCACCGCCAGCGCTAACTATATCAGCGACGCCCTATACGTATTGGGCGGTAAATGGAAACTGGCCATTATATTTTCGCTGACCGAATCTCCCCGACGGTTTGGAGAACTGCAAAAGATCCTTAAAAGGATCGGCCCAAAGATGCTTGCCAAAGAATTAAAGGAACTTGAACTAAATGAATTTGTGGTGCGCCGGGTGTATGACGACACACCACAAAGAATCGTTTATGAAGCAACCGCATACAGCGAGTCGCTATCACATGTTCTTTCCGAACTGCGCGACTGGGGCATGCAGCACCGGGAAAAGATCAAGCAAAGTATGCGAAAGACATCCTAGCTTTCCTTGTCGCGCAGTACCACACAACTCATCTTCACGCCGCCAATCGTTCGCTCTTCCAGGGCAGCAGTATATTCCGGATACTGCCGCTCCAGATGCTGTTGCATGATCACAAACATAACGTCCGTGAGATCTGGCGGGGTATTTAACTCATAACAATACTTAGCCTGCAGCATTTGGGGTTTACGCACGTCGACAATGATCTGCTCACACGAAAACTGGTTTCCGGCACCAAGGGCAATAGCGTACAGTTCTGCCAGCGACTTGTTATATACAATGATGCGCCGGCCTTTGTTAAACCGCGAAGGTGTTATATGAAAAGACGATTCAAACCCACCTTTAAATTTGCTGAAGCCCCATTTACAGCGGTCATAGGCACTCACATCGCAGCTATTCTTCCTTTGAGCCATCACCTTATAATGCGCTGTTATAGCAAGTAACAGGATTAAAACCAGAAAACCTCTTTTAGTCATGAGCATAAAAATGCCCATCGGGTTTCGTGTGCCGAACTCTTTTAGCGGGTACTTTACACCAACACGGAAGTATTCTACCGCTTAACGAATTGCAATATCCTTCAAATATGTATATTTACGTTATGGAAACCATCAAAAAGCAAGCGCACCTGGGCAGAAAGATCAGCCGCATTCGCGAACTCAGGGGTATAAAACAAGAAGCTCTTGCAGCAGAATTAGGTGTGAGTCAGCAGACGGTTTCCAGAATGGAGGCTAGTGAATTGGTGGAAGAAGAATTGTTGCAAAGGGTAGCGAAAGTGCTAGGCGTACCAGTAGAAGGGATTAAGAATTTTAGTGAAGAAAATGTACTTAACATTATCTCGAACACTTTTACGAGCAATGACACTTCTACGCTGAATGCGATAAATGTTCAACCAACCTTCAACCCTCTTGACAAGCTGATGCAAGTGATTGAAGAAAACAAAGCGCTATACGAACGCCTACTCAAAAGTGAGCAGGAGAAAGTTGAAATACTAAAGCAGCAGCTGAAGTAGCTCAGGATGCCTGGCAGGATATACTTCATAAGTGGTCTTGGTGCAGACAGACGGGCATTTCAGAGATTAAGGTTTCCTCCAGATTACGAGTTGGTTTATCTGGATTGGATAACCCCTAAAACAGAAGAATCCTTAGAAAATTACGCTCTTCGATTATCAAATGCAATTGACACTCGCAAACCATTCTATCTAGTCGGTCTCTCATTTGGTGGAATGCTTGCAACTGAGATCGCTAAAAGACTTCAACCCAACAAAACTTTTATAATTTCCAGTGTCCCAACTTCAAAAAGTCTCCCCTGGTATTACAAATTCGCGGGAAAGCTTAAGCTACATCAATTGATCTCTCAATTTGCAAAAAGAACAAATCCGGTGACCTATGCTCTTTTTGGCCTGAAAAAACGCTCTGAAAAAAACCTGCTCGACCAAATCATCGCAGATACAGACATCAACTTTTTAAAGTGGGCACTTTCAGCAATATTGAAGTGGCGAAATGAAATAAAACCGGCTGATTTGATTCATATTCACGGCACAGCAGATAACATCTTGCCTGTCAAATTCACACAGCCAGACAGGATCATCGTCGGTGGCGGGCATCTCATGGTTTACACGCATGCTCAAGAGATCACAAATATTATAGTCGGCAGTTAAATTCCTTCTTCTAAAATCTCCCTCATCACTTCGACAGTTCGTGGTTTATGCAACCCTACTTTCATTTTGGGATGGTACAATAAGCGGATAACCTGCTTGTCCAGTTCCGATAATTTAAGGGTATGAATCTTTTCGGCACCCTTATATGCATAAAAAACGCTATTGGTATAAAGCGGTGAATCTTGCCAAAATCCCATAGCTTGCACCAGCTCTTCTAAAAGCACTGCTTTTTGCTGTAGGATCGATATATCAGCATTAACGTATATAGTTGAACTAAGGATGGAGTGTCCCTCAGTCTTTGGAACAAAACATCCCAGGTGGTCAGAGCTAAGATTCTCAAATCCCTTGACCCGTCTGGCATTCTCCAGGGTGACTATATATACCTGAACATTTGCGGAAGCTAAATCGTCCGTGAGTTCCATTTTGAAACCGTCAGTAGGAAGTTCATTAAATGCAAATATAACAGAGTCGATGAATTTCATCTGCCTGCCGTATTGAGCCGCCTCTACCACATAAATTTTAGCGTTTTCCCTAAACTTATGCGTTACCGGAGGGGCCCAACCATGTTCAGCCCCTATGCAGATATCATTGAAATAATTCATTATTTCCTGGTTCCTACGCTCCTTATGAAGTATTTCTTTCGCTTCAATATTCATCGACATTTTAGTACCTAGGAAGGTCAGCACCGCGGCTAAAATAACCGCCAATGCCATTGTGCGCTTTTTTAGTTTCATCAGTTCATAATTTCCCTCATTACTTTAACCGTTTTCAGTTTATTTAATCCGGCCTTCATTTTCGGATGGTATAAAAGGCTAATAATCTTCTTATCCTGTTCGGAGAACTGAAGTGTATTGAATTTCGATTGGTGTTTAAATTCATAGAAGATGCTTTTTACATAAAGTGGAGAAACATACAGAAGACCAACCGCGTTCATTAACTCTTGCATCAGTAGTACTTTTTGCTTTATTAATGGCTCTGTTTCGGCAATGAAGACCTGGGAGTCCGTTATATAGGTATTATTTCCTTTGGCATTTACTGTAAAATGGCCAAACGACTCAGAGGTAAGATTCTTAAAACCCTCTACACGTTTAGCCCTCTCGACCGACATAATGTATACATGAACACTAGCGGAGGCCGAATCATTTGTTAGTTCCATCTTAAAGCCATCGGTCGGCAGCTTATTAAATTCAACCAGAACAGAATCTATAAATTGCATCTGCTCACCGAACAGATTTGAGTTTACCACATAAATTCTGGCGTTACTCTTAAACTTCCGCGTAACCGGCTTAGCCATGTTATACTCATCTCCAATGCAGATGTCGTTGAAATAACTCATGATTTCGTGATCTTCCCTTTCCTTCAGAATCATCTCCTTGATTTCCAAATCCATGATAGATCTTGTTGCAAGGAAAGTGATTAGGGAGGTCAAAATAACCATGAGTGCGAGAAGCAGGGAGCGCTTATTTAGTAACATATACCAATATAGCACTAATTCTCCAATGTTCCGGCGTCAACAACCCATGTTAAACCAACCCCGTAACCACCGCCACGCTGCAAGCCTCCATAGCATTCGTTACGTTAAGCTTTTTAAGAATATTCTGTCGATGCCGGTTCACCGTGTTGATACTCAGCAACAACTTATCGGCAATTTCTTTGCTTCGCAGGCCAGCCTTAATCAGCTGCAGCACCTGCAGTTCCCTGGGGCTTAGAAGCCGGTTAAACTGTTCTTCGTCATAACCAATCACGAGCCCGGTTTTCCTGTTCACAATAACACCCTCAGGTACGCCGTGGCCCGGGTGATCGTATACCAAATAATACAAACAGAGTGCTAAAGAGACCGAACCATCGTCTGCACTGCTTATGTAAAGCAACCTGTGCTTCAACTTAACAAACTTCCCCTGCTCATCTCTGGCGCGCAGACCAGTAATTACCTCATAGTTACCGCGCTCGGCCACCGGAACAGCACTAAGGAGCTGAAAGTACTGCAGTTCAAGCCGATATTTTGCCTGTACATCTTTTGGATGCATCCTCGAAAGCAATGCATCCTCCCAAATAGAATCGATTTCCAACTTGCGCTGCTCAATCCCAAGACGTGCCGCGAGGGCACTATAATAAATATAGCTCTTTCTGGATTTCAGATCGCTCAACACGCAGGTACACTGGTCTATCCTATTGTATACTTCGGCAATCAACTTTGCCTGTTCAAGCGTAATCTGCCCTTCAGCACCGCCAAATGGCTGAGCCAGCAACTTTATATCCAGAAGCTGGCGAAGATTTGAATCAGTATTGCTATGGTTATTTATCACCATTGAATAACGGTTAAACAGTCGATAACTTTGCTAAACATACAAGTTAGTCCTGAAATAAAAATCATGAAAAAAATCTTTTTTGCCCTATTTCTCATTGCGGGCCTTGCCAGTGCACAGGCTCAAAGTCTTAATAAGATGCATTGGTTTAACGAACCCCAAAAGTGGGAGATCAAAGACAACAGCCTCATCATGCAGGTAACGCCAAAGACCGATTACTGGCGCATTTCGCATTACGGATTTACGGTAGACGATGCACCCTTTTACTACGCCAATTATGGAGGCGAATTTGAAGCTAAGGTAAAACTGACCGGAGCATATAAGGCGCGCTTCGATCAGATGGGCCTGATGATACGCATAGACGAAAAACACTATATTAAAACCGGAGTAGAGTTCGTTGACGGCAAATTTAACGTGAGTACAGTGGTAACCAATGTAAAAAGTGACTGGAGCGTTACTACGCTCGAAAAAGTACCGCCATTCATCTGGATCAAAGTAGTACGCAGGCTGGACGCGATCGAAATCTTTTATTCACTTGACGACAAGACCTACATCATGACCCGGAACGCACCCCTGCAAGACAACAGCCCCGTAATGGTGGGCTTAATGGCCGCCAGCCCTGATGGTGATGGCTTCGAAGCCAAATTTGAAAACTTTACTGTAAAACATCTGCCAGATCAGCGCCGACTGGAATGGCTTAAAACTCATTAAACTACGCCCTCTCGCTTCTTATTTCATCGGCGAAACACAAGAAGCAATCAAAAGGTCGCCTGGTGCGGGCGGCCTTTTTTATTACCGATAGCCAGTCGCTACGAGATATCAACTGCCATCCAAGCAACGAAACACAACATCACAACCGCCAAGACGACTTGAACAGGTTTAAAAAATCTTTTATTTCTTAAAGCGGGCGCTCCAAATAGCGTTGTTAACAAAACTTCAAGTATAGCTGACATAGTGTTTAAATTTTATCTAATATAATAAGAATAAATCACACCTACCAGTACGTGCCTGCCCTACTTCAGTTCAATGCCCCTCGCCTTCAGCGTACCGTCCTTCTTAATCTGGAGCAGCTCTTCAACGTAAACGCCGACCTGGGGATATGCCTTATTCCTGGTAACCCTAAAATATTCCTTTGGATACTCCTTCGGTATTTCATGAGCGTACCTTTGCCTTATGTCGATAGAGAAACCGGGTTTAAATTCGATTTTTCTCGCTTGAATAACTCTCGGCGAGTGTCGGTCGAATCGATAAGGATCTCCCGCACGCGCCCACCTGCCATCAGCAGTGGGATACACGTCAAAGTACTGATATTTCTCATGAAATAGTCGCCCGCAATGCTCGCTCACAAACAGCATGACATACCGATGTTCAGAGAATGCGGGGGCTGATGTTCCGTGGTCGTAAACCGTAAAATTGATCGTGTCTTTTGCATATCCACCGTAAATACTCTTCAAGACTTTATATTTCGCCTCAAACATTTGATCCCAGGACGCTTGATAAGGTTTGCCGCTTTCAGAACAAATATATTCTTCCTTCTGATTAAGACTTATTTTTTCAGCAATCACCACAAAGAGCTTGGCATCCTTGGAATCACATTTAAAGGCGGGAACGCAAGGAACAGGTTTTAGTTTAATAACGATATCTTTCATCTTGACTAGATCCCTTACCGCATACTTCTGTGCAACGTGCAGGTGAAACGTAAATACCAATGTATCGTTTAGTTTGGCACGAATTTCAAATCTTCCATCCGCGTCTGGAATAACGTTATAGCGTTTATCTGCCCGAAGCTTCTGTCGGCGCTCAAATTCTTCGTGACTTCGCTTGAAAAGCCTCTTAAGCCGCTCTTTTCTTATATTTTTCTTATTCTTGGGAATATAGGATTTATACGGCATGTCGTATACCCTATTATTGATCACTCTTCGTTGCATCGCAAAGAAGTGATTTGTGAGTGTGTCTGTAAATCTACCTTTGATAGTTACCTCTTGCGCAAACGCCGATGCACTGCATATCAAGAATACCAAACCGAGAAATACAAATCCTCGATTCATATCTGTTCCCCCTGCACCGCGGCATTCAACTCGTCAGGCTTTTTCGTGCCTATTACAAACTTCTTCCCGCTTTTCAGAATCACGGCCAAGCCATAACTACCGCTAACGTTAAATACCGTTCCGTATTTTATTGTAAGCCGTATACCCCAGCCGCCTACAAAGCCATAATTGATTACCTGAATATGATCTATATCTTCCCATTTCCACGTCTTTTTAAAAAAGGGAGCAAAACGCATCTCTATCCCATTCTGATCTATCTTAGTGTGCAGTCTGGTAATAGCGAACAGGCCCGCCAGACAATAGATGAAAATTGTAGCGGCGATAAGCACACCATCCGGCGCAGGATTATTTCCCACAGGTTCTTTCAAAACCAACTGTTTATAGAGACCATAAGAAGCTATAAGCGGAAGTGCAAACAGGATCCAAAGGAGTATATTCGGGAACCGTTGCTTTTCTACAAATTGAATGTTCATGCATCAAGATAAGAAAAGCTGTTGCTATTCACAAACGATTCAACAACTCTGTAGGCGCATAACCATAATGCTTCTTGAAGGCATACGAGAAATGCGACAGATTTTCGAAACCTGTTTCATAACACACTTCAACGGGCCGTCTGCGTTTTTCGGTAAACTCGTAATGTGCTAACTCGAGTCGTTTCCGGGTTAGCCAGCGTTGCGGCGTCATGTTAAAGGCTTTACTGAAATCCCGCTTAAAGGTCGTAAGGCTTCGGCCCGTCAGATATCCAAATCTCTCTAGCGGCATGTTGAACATAAAGTTCTTTTCCATAAAGCCGGTCAGCTCAATCTTATGCGGCTCTTCAAAATTCGCCAGGATATCATCGATTCCTTTGTCAATGCTGCGCAGAATGCTGATTGCCTCGGTAATCTTGAGCGATGCGATGTCTTCCGGAAAATTATCCTGCATATCAAAATAGGGTATCAACGAGGCTAAGCAGCTCTGGAGCAAGGGATGCTGGTGAAAGCTGATGATTTTCCCGGCCAGAGGTTTGACTTTTATGTCTTTATCGATGTAAAAGTTTCTGAGCCTTTCGATCGACAAATGCATGGCCACTGCTTTATGCGGCAAGCCGTCCTTTGGCACATTCATGATCGTCGCCAACTGATGCCTGGGAATCAAAAACGTATTGCCCGCACCGAACACAAATGTTTCATCGGCCTGTATAATCTTTGTCTCACCGGAAATTAACCACACAAGCAAGTGATCATCAAATGCCGCTTCCGTTTTAAACAACTTCCCCTCGTAGCAGGAAAGTTTAATTTCCGGGTTGATATAATTTAACTGATAATCCATATCGCTTGTGTGTTAAAAGTACTAAATATCAGGAGATGTTGAATGTCACGCCGGTCATTTGTTCGCCCAACTCCCACACACGTTTTGCGTTCACTTCATCCAGCGAATATGGCTTTACCCCTCCTATCACCGATTCGTCTGCATTTAAAGCCGCCACGTCCACATGTTCGCAATATACCCCACCAATATTACTTAGTTGGGGACTCGTGGCACACCAAACGGTCGTCGCCGCACCCTGCGCCAGCGTCTTCAGGGAAGCCGCAACCTCGGGCAAGAAGTTCCCGTCCGCATCGCTGTAACCCATCTTTTGGAATAGCTCTACCGGAGCTTCCCTGGCGAGTTCCGTCTCGCCCACGGCCCCGGGGCACAATGAATAAGCGCGAACATCAAAAGCTTTTGCCCGTGAATCCAGTTCCATCGTAAAGAGGTTGACCGCCGTTTTTGACTGTCCGTAGCCAAGCAAAGTCTCATAATCTCTTTGCAAAAAGTTAGGATCTTCGAAATTGAAGTCCGAAAACTGGTGCCCGCCCGATGAAACATTGACTACCCTTGCACCATTCGCCTTTTTAAGCGCAGGCCAAAGCCTGGCAGTCAGATGAAAGGGTGCCAGGTAGTTGGTAGCCAGTTGAGATTCCACGCCGCGACTATCGCGACGAAGCGGCACCCACATAATACCGGCATTATTTATAAGTAAATGAAGCGGCCTGGCCGAGGCAATAAACTTTTCGGCAAAGGCATCAATCGAAGCAGGGTCCATCAAGTCCATAACCTCAATTTCTACATTGGCAAGCCCCGCAAGATTACGCCTGGCCTTTTCAACATCTCTCGCCGGAACGATAACCGTTGCCCCCGCTGCTGCCAGCGTTCTCGTGGTTTCTAAACCTATACCCGTATTCCCGCCCGTCACAATAGCGATTTTACCTGTAAGATCTATTCCATTAATTACGTCACGCGTGGTAGATGATGCGTTGAAGCCCGACCCGATTGGTATCTGCAGTGCTCCCTGATAGTTGTTCTGTTCCATGTCTTTTTGATTTTGTATGGAACAAAGTTAGTAGCACTGCAAACAGCCGGTTTTGTTTAAACGTCCGAATGTGCTTTGTTAAAAAGGCCGCTTGCAAAGCGTCTGCTACTTGTTCTTGCCCGGATACTACCCGGATACTACCCGGCTGCTGCCCGGATACTGCCCGGCTTGAACCGCATAGCAGCCACATAGCATTCGCTCATATACCGGCCAGTAGCTGGTCAGTATTGCCTGGCAATACCCACACTGCTTTTAGAGGAGGTATTCAGCACGCAAGCGGCAAACAAATGCAGTCATTCGCTGTTCAATGAGTATCAACGAGAGTTAGCAGAAAACGATATACTATGAAAAACCGCAGCAAAAACGCGCTCTATTTAACGTTAGCCCTTGGCGCATGTGCAGCCCTGTACAGTGCATGTAAAGTGAGCATTCCAAAGGGTGCAAAAGCTGTAAAGCCTTTTAATGCTAAAGCCTACCTTGGCAAGTGGTATGAAATTGCAAGGCTCGACTTCAAATACGAGAAAAATCTGGACAATGTTACCGCTACGTATTCCGAAAAGGATGGCGGAGCGATTAAGGTAGACAACAGAGGATACGATACTGTTAAGAATAAATGGAAGGAAAGTATCGGAAAGGCTAAACCAGTTGGCGACCCGCAAGAGGGCCGACTCAAGGTATCTTTCTTTGGCCCCTTCTACTCCGGTTACAACGTGATAGACATAGACTCTGAATACCGTTATGCACTTGTGGTGGGTAATAACTTAAATTATCTTTGGATTCTATCCAGAACGCCCAGCATTCCGGAGTCTGTAAAAAATAACTATCTGAAGCAGGCGCGTGACCTGGGGTACCGCACTGAGGATCTGGTTTGGACCAGGCACGATTAAGACTATTCCGTATATTTTTTATGGATACCCCAGCCTAGCGTATAAGCAAAACCGGCATAACCGCCTTTTCTAAGATCAGCGAATATCTTTAAACCGAAAGATCTGCCAAAAGCGGTTGGCCGGCCAACGGGAAACACGCCATAGATGTGGTATGGTATTTTACGCCGTTTAAAGAACTTTAGATTGATTTCGAAAGGTATACCACATATCGGAGCGACTCCTCACCTATATATTTCTTTTCATCATCGAGGATTGACGCCGTATGAAAATTTTGGGACACCCCTATTGAGACACCAAGCGAAACACCCTTTCGTGTAATTCGCGAACCGTACAAGATTGCAAACTCCCTGGTCCGCTGACGATCAATTTCCCTATCGGGAGGTAAAAACAGAGAATCGAGAATTGGCAGACCGGCTAGCAAAGAAGTCCTGGCTGTAAACAGGTGTATGCCTCGCTGATAGTTGATATTTGCACCCGTGCCTAGCCCGTCCTCTGCTCCACCAAGCCACAACTCACCAAATATTATGGGTGTTTTATTTTCCTGCCCTGTAGCGCATGTGGATGCTGCCAGCAGCGAAAAGACCATTAGAAAGCGTTTCATAATTCATTAGCCCTTAAGCATGAGAACCTTAGACATTCTAATATATAATATTTCACAATTATTTTCAGCAATAATTTGCAGAACTCAAAATCACTACATACATTAGTGTATTATTTAACTAATACAGTAGAGTATGGTAAAGATTAACGATCTGAATTTTGGGTATACGAAGAAGAGGCCCCTATTTAAAAACCTGAACATGAAACTCAGCGCAGGACACATATATGGCCTGCTTGGTAAGAACGGCGCTGGCAAATCAAGCTTGCTTAAAAACATGGCGGGCCTTGTATATGCCGATAGCGGTACGCTGGAAGTGATGGGCCATAATCCGGCGAGGCGACAGCCTTCGCTCCTGCAGCAAATCTGTTTCATCCCTGAAGAGTTTCATTTACCTGCCACTAAAATTGATACTTACGTAAAAACCAACGCTCCATTTTATCCGGATTTCGACGCGACCTATTTCCATGGGTTGCTGTCGGAGTTCGATATTCCGACCGGCCAAAAACTTATCCACATGAGTTATGGTCAGAAGAAAAAGTTCATCATAGCATTCGGACTTGCCACCCGGGCCCGACTCATTATTATGGATGAGCCTACGAACGGGTTGGACATTCCGTCTAAAGCGCAGTTCCGCAAGGTTATGGCCGAGGCGCTAACGGAAGATCGCTGCATCATTATCTCCACCCACCAGGTACGCGACTTGGACAACCTGATCGACACGGTGATCATTTTGGATGAACATGAGATTGCCCTCAATGCATCCATAGATGAAATCACTGCCAAACTCTGCTTTAAGCGTGTAAAAGAACTCGACAATACGGTCATATATTCTGAGCCCTCATTATCCGGGCACAACGCGGTAACCATCAACTATCATAACGAAGACAGCAAACTGGACATGGAGCTCTTGTTTAACACCATGCTTGCTGCAAAAAGTAAACTTAAAACGGTATTCAATTAGAAGATATGAACAACACATTTGACATTAAACGTTTCGGACTGTTGCTAAGAAGACAGTGGCTGGAGTTTGGCAGAATATATTTAATGGCGCTTGGCGTTGCCTTTGGAGCTATTACTATATTTTACCTGTATTCGTTTTGGCCTAGCATCATACGTCCGGACTTCCCACATGTGGGCGTACATTTCAGGGAGCCCCTGTTCCTGATTTTTGGATTTCTTTTTATCACGGTAATCGCCAGCAGCTATTTTGCACATTACGGGCAGAAAGCCAAAACAGTAATAGACCTTCTCATACCTGCCTCGACTTTCGAGAAATTTCTTGCTGCCGTACTTTTTACGGCGGTACTTACGGTGCTGAGCTTTATCGGTATTTTTTGGCTAATAGATTTTGGCTTTATCACAAACTACCGGGCAAATTATGGTACGGCACGTGAACTGCATCTATTTTTCGCGTTACATGTTCCAGACTTATTTACCCCGCTCTATTTTGTCCCTGCCCTGGCAACGTCCATTTTTCTTTGTGGCTCCATTTACTTCCATAAATTCCATTATATCAAAACAGCACTCTCGGTGATGATTTTCACGGGACTAGGAACATATATCGTTGCGAACGCAGGGGAGGCATTGACCCGAAACAGGCACCAACTTCCAACATCCCCGTTTATGAAGGTAGACGGCAAGGACCTGGCGGAAATATCGATTACGTTGATTCTGATCCTGCTTACCCTTGCCATATGGTCGATCACCTATGTCCGACTAAAAGAAAAAGAGGTTTAACCAAAGAACGAAATCATGGAATTTAGAGATAACAAAGCAATATACCTTCAAATAGCAGACTATGTTTGCGAAGGTATTCTGTTGCAAAAGTGGAGGGCTGAGGAGAAAATTCCTTCGGTAAGAGAAATGGCCGTAGAGCTTGAAGTTAACCCAAATACGGTGATGCGCACCTATGAATTGCTGCAAACCAAAAATATCATTAGCAACAAACGAGGCATAGGCTTCTTTGTGAATGAAGACGCCGTTGCCAACGTTAAGAGCTTTGCAAAAGGGCAATTTGTAGACGAAGAACTGCCCATATTTTTCAGAAATATATATTTATTAGACATTGGTTTAGACGAACTAAAGGACAGATATAATGCCTTTGTCGCCGAAACCTTTAAACAATCAGAACAATGAAAACCAGCAATAAATTATTAATCATCTTTGGGCTAAGCCTAATCCTATTGCCGATTTTGGTGGTAGCTTTTGTTTCGCGTGTCTATATGACGACAGAAAAGCCTGCTGTCACTTACACGCCCGACACATTCGACAGAACTGTTGAAGGGACGACTTCTATAACCATGCCTTCGCAATTTAACGGCGTAAGCATCATCGGAGGTTCAGGCAAGGAGTTGGCAGTTACCCTTGTAAAAGATAAAAAGTATGGGGTAAAAATAAGTGAACAAGCGCGGTCGTTTATCAACTTCAAGGTAGACAAAGAGGGCATATTACAGGTCACCGTCAACAACAACTCACAACAAAATAGCGACTATTATCAGCCCATATCGATTTATGCTCCCGACATCCAAAGTTTGCGAATACTTAACGCACAAAAAGTGACGCTTTCAGTTGGTTTCGATTCTCTAAAACTCGACGCAGAGAACACGGCTTCGGTTTGGATTAATACCAGTTCAAGTACTAGAAAATTAGAAAGCAATATGAACCGCGTTGGGGAGTTT
This sequence comes from Pedobacter faecalis, assembly GCF_030182585.1. Taxonomy (NCBI): domain Bacteria; kingdom Pseudomonadati; phylum Bacteroidota; class Sphingobacteriia; order Sphingobacteriales; family Sphingobacteriaceae; genus Pedobacter; species Pedobacter faecalis. The sequence continues at coordinate 1,670,853 of NZ_JARXOW010000001.1, forward strand.
GGCATCAATGACATTATTCCAAAATCAGCGTCCATCCATTTAATAAATAGTCAGTTCATCAGCCGTACCCAACATATCGGCACCATGAATATAAAAACCGAGGGCGACTCAGGGATCGATATCGACGGAGGTGAAGATGCCTCTAAAGTCTGGATAACTGAAAATCTAAACATCACCACCCTTGGAAAGACCAACCTGAAGATTGCGAACATGGAGGTTAAGAATATATCAGGCAGCCTTTCTGACTCGACCACTGTTCAAATGCCGGCCAAAGTCCTCAATCAGATGTATAAGAAGCGATAGGTACTGTAGCCAAAAACGACACCATAGGTCAGGCTTCCAAAGACAGCAACGTAGTAATCGCTGGGTTGCTTTAGAAAAAACAGGCAGAGGAGCGTAAAGATGCACATATTTCTGAACATGCTCTTCCGCAGCCCCCGAGGTAAAAGCTCAGTGGAGAACACTGCCAGGCAAATGCCGCAGAGCCCAAAAATGGCACCAAAGGCTCCTGAGGTTGCTGCGGCGTCATTCCACCACAGGGAAGTTAGACCTGCAGCTATAGCCCCGAGGAGGTACGCGAGTGTGAACCGCAAGGAACCCAGGAGGGGTTCTAATATTTGTCCGATGTACACCAGCGCAAACATGCTTACGAGGAGCGGAAGAACACCCGTGCTTAGAAAAGATGCTGTAATGAGACGCCACGGCTGCCCATTCAGGGTGTCCGGACCAAAATTAGCACCCCATCTTATCAGCGCCTCTTCGCCTGCCGCAAAGAAAGGCACCCCGGAAAGACGCATAATAATAAAGATGAGCAGGCTTATGTTCACCAGCAGCGGCGTAATGATATAGCCCTCGCGCGGGAGGAAGAACGAGGCAAAGCCTCTGTTAGTCACCTCCGGCGCGATCGGCGGAGCTTCTACTGCTAACATCTCCTGGCGCTCGTATATGGACTTCAATTCTTCCTCAGTAAAATCGGGTCGCATGGCCTGCATCTTTTCTATGAACTGAAAAATGCGATTACCGCCAAAACCGGCTAAATGTGCACGAATATTCTCGCATCGGACACTTGCCTTATCGTCGTTAACCGAAAATTGTATAAGGCGGTTATCGGCAGCAACATAAGGATTTGTATAAGCCTTGAAGCCTGTTGCATCTATATCAAAAATCGCCCAGCCCAGTTCTTTTGCAGCATGCAGGGCCAGACCCCGGTATGCCTCGGGAGAGATATCGCCCAGCGGATATACCTCCTGGGAAGTGGAATTTGACCGATTGGGAAGTGTCGTTGCCATACGCGTTAATTTGGTCCACACAATATACGGAAAACTAATGACCGTTGATATTGGTTTATTTATAAAAATATCTGCGTTATGGAGAGCAACAATCAAGTAATCAGCGACCTGAAGGGTTTAATTAATATCCTGAACGATGGAAAGGAGGGCTATGACTCGGCCAGCACGACGACTGAAAGCATAGAGTTACAAGGGTTATTTCTAACCTACTCGGCCCAGCGTGCTGCGTTCGCGGACGACCTGAAGACACACTTGCGTGCACATGGCGGCGACTCTGAAAATGAAAGCGGCGGCGTACTGGGTGCACTTCACCGCACCTGGATCGACATTAAGCAGGCTTTAAGCAGTAAAGAAGACATCGCTATATTATCGGCCATTGAAACCGGCGAAAAGGCGGCACTTGAAAAGTTCGACAAAGTATTAGAGGATCCGGCGCTTCACGTTGATCATCTCGAACTGCTGCAGCGTCAGCGCACCGGCATCCGCGAGGCGCTTACGGAGATTGAGACCTACCGCCGTCGCCTCGAAGAGCTGAATGGTTGACGTCCATTTTATTTTCCTTATCTTTGCCTTACTTGGCACACCAAAGTTTACATAGCGCCCCTTTGTACGGCAAGCCCGTAAACACGAAATCCCTTTTCGTGAAGGCTGCCTGCTGCGCTTTACTTTCGGTTATCCGACCGGCGTTTCACTACTTTTTCTCGTGCTTTAAGGTTTTTAGTACTGTAGCCCAGGCCTCCTAAACAATTTCGTAAGGGTCTGGGGATCACACTACAGTCTTTCACTATTAAATCTTTTTGCTATGTTTTTCACTTGGAAATTGAGTTCTGCACGAACGCTTATTATATCACTTTTACTACTTTTTAGCTTAGGCACCTGGTTCCTGGCGCTTTATATCCATATCAGCTTTATATGGCTGGCGCTTATTGCTACCGGGCTGTTATCCATCGCCGTACACAATGCGGTTCAGCGCCGACATACCATCCTTAGAAACTATCCACTAATTGGCTATGTCCGCTATTTCATGGAGGCTTTCCGGCCGGAGTTAAGACAATATCTGTGGGAATCTGACCTGGATGGCAAGCCTTTCAACCGCATTCAGCGCAGTCTGGTATACCAGCGGGCCAAGGGCGAAAGGGAGAGCATTGCTTTCGGTACTCAGCTTGATGTGAACGCGGCCGGACATGAATGGCTGGCACATGCTGTCTTCCCGAAAAAGTTTACAGGTAAGATGCGCACAAGAGTTGGCAACGCCCAATGCAAGCGCCCCTACGATGCAAGCATCCTGAATATCGGTGCCATGAGTTACGGTGCGCTAAGCAGTACCGCGGTCAGCGCGCTAAACCAGGGTGCCCAACTAGGCGGATTTGCGCACAATACCGGCGAGGGCGGAATCAGCGACTACCACCTTTATGAGGCAGACCTGATCTGGCAGATCGGTACCGGATACTTTGGCTGCCGGGATGCCGAAGGCAAGTTTGACCCCCAACTCTTTATGCGAAAAGCCTCACGACCGGCCGTTAAGATGATTGAACTTAAACTCTCCCAAGGTGCGAAACCCGGACTTGGCGGCATGTTGCCGGGCAATAAAAACACAGAGGAGATCGCCAGGATACGTCATGTTCCGGTCGGCACAGCAGTGATATCCCCACCGGCGCATAATGCCTTTTCAGACGCGACGCAACTGATCCGCTTTCTGGGTTTCCTCAGGGCGTTGTCAGATGGCAAGCCCGTCGGCATCAAACTATGCATAGGCAGCGAAAGCGACTTCACCGACATCTGTGACGCAATATATGCGACCAACATCATCCCTGATTTCATCACCATAGACGGTGCGGAAGGCGGCACAGGTGCAGCTCCCGTGGAGTTCAGCAATCATGTAGGTATGCCGCTTTATGACGCTATTGCCTTTGTAAACCGCACCCTGAAGCACTATGGTTTGGAAAATGATATCCGCATTATTGCCTCAGGCAAGATTGTTACCGGTTTCGACATCATAAAAGCGCTGTCGCTGGGCGCCCACTGCTGCTATAGTGCACGAGGCATGATGCTGGCGCTGGGCTGCGTGCAGGCTCTGCAGTGCAATAGCGGTAAATGTCCGGCGGGCATAGCGACGCAAGATAAAGCCAGGGCATACGGACTTGATGTGCGCGACAAGCGTGCGCGGGTGGCCAACTACCATAAGCAGACCCTAACCGCCGCAGTCCAGTTGATGGAAGCCGCCGGCTTTGCCGACCTGTCGGAGATCAGCCCGGCAAAAATATTCCGCAAGTTGAACAGTCACCAGACCCTGAGCTTTCAGGACATCTACTTTCAGAATAAAAACGACTACAGAGAAAACTGGTTCAAATCAAGGATTTTAAACTAAAAATATATTGTTATGAATTTAAACTCGAACATCCCGGTAATCATCAGGGAAGATGATTATCAGTTACTTAAACCGTATTTTACTAAAACCGACGGCAGCTCAGGCGACATGTCGCTCTCGGCCGAACTCGGCAGAGCCGTGGTGGTTAAAAAATATGCCTTTCCGCCGCACGTCATCCGCATCAATTCGCGGGTGCAGATTGTCGACGAAGAGAACGGCTCCTCAAGGGAAGTATGCCTCGTGTTGCCGCAGCATGCCAATATCAAGGAGAATAAGATTTCGATCCTATCCCCTATCGGCGCCGCCCTCATCGGCTTCAGCAAGGGCGAAACTGTGCAATGGAAAGTGCCGGCAGGCCTGAAGAAGTTCAGGATTGCTGAGGTGCATAATGAGGAGGATTAATGCTCTGAGGGTTTGATCGGGCGACATTATACAGATGCCGCCCGTTTTATCTTACAGCTGACTAAAAGCTGCAATAACTTTCTTCCAATCCTTTCCGAAATCGACCTGTATCATCTTACCCTCGGGTGAGACGATGATCTTGGAGGGATAACCTCTTATCGCATAATTGCGTTGAATAACCCCGTCTGACATCGCTACCGGGATGCCGAACTTGTTCTCCGCAAGATATGCTTTTACTTTATCCTCCTGATCGTTACAGGCAACACTCAGAAACTGGACGTTTTTATGTTTGCCATCCTTTACTTCGTCACTGAAGCGGTTGACTTCGGGCATTTCAGCCCGGCACGGCCCGCACCAGGTACCCCAGAAATCCATGACCAACCATTTACCTTTAAAATCGGCCAGGCTATGCTGACCGCCGTTCACCGCAGCAAGCGCAAAAGTTGGGGCAGCAGGCCAGCCACTTACAATCCGCTTTTGAAAAAAGGCAGAAAAATCATCCTTCTTAAACTTTTCTTCGTACAGCTTCTTCATTTCAAGGATTTGCTCGGGCATAGCCGTGATATGAGTTACGAAGACATCAGACGCTTCGGCCTCATTGCCGACCGCCAATAGCTTTTCGATGAACAGGTCGCGGTACCCTTCTTTGGTATCAAGCAACGCCCGATCGTAAAAACTCATATACGCTTTTTCCTTACCGCTTGCCGGTGAATATTGTGCAGCTTTAGATAAGCTCTGGAATGCAGAACCGTCGCCTTTCGCCTCATCCCTTAGAAACTTCAGGTAATAAGCTCCGGCCAGTAAATTTTTATCAAGATGCTTTCTCGCGCTTAAGGAATCGGCGGTAAACCGTTCCAACCGTGCTATCGTACCATCGAGGAGCGCTCCCGCTTCGACTGGGCGACCAGCTGCCTGGAGCATTTGATACACCAGCAGCGCATAACGTGAACCGTTACCTGCCTGAATGTCCTGATCAGACATATCATGGAATGTTTTAGCCGCTGCAATTGCAGCCTCCGCACTTGATGCTTGCTTGGCCTTAGACCAAATGGCCAGGGGCCTTACTTTCTTGAGATACTCAGCATCCTTACTGGCAAGCATCATACCGCTCAGCACATAAGCCTTGTCTATTTTGCCGTCCAGTTGATCCGGACTTTTTGCCCCGCGTACGGCCTGACAAAAGGAGCTTTGCAGCCAGCTATCTAAAGCTTCCGTCTTTGCGGCATAGGTGGTCAGATCGTAGAGCGACACTACATCCTGCTCTCCATAATAGGTAAAACTCAGTTTGTTCACCAGGTGGATGTAATTGCCAGCGAGAAGCCTGTTGGGCGTAGCGCGGAGTAAGGAGTCGTACATTGAATCTGCTTTATCGCCATCCACGCGCTGCAGGGCACTCAGCCTGTTCTGAATATAATAATTGTCGTTGACAAACCGAGAGTCTGGTTTCTTAAACAATGCAAAAACCCGCGTCGAATCGTGTTTACCAAATTCCTTTAAAGCATCGCTCCAGTAGCTAAACCTTACTGCCATATTAATCCAGGCGGTATCAAGTGGCTTGCGCTCTTTAAACGGCATTAGCTTTTGAACTACCGATACATCTACCCGGGCATTGTTGCTGATCCCCGCCTGCGGACTCTGCTTAAACTGCGTTTTATTTTCGGATCTGGATTCTTTAATCAAACCGGTTTTTTTGTCGACCACAAATTTCCGCACTCCGAAAACGTCCTCTGTCTGACTTGAAACCTGATAAGTTGTAGTATGTGCTGTGCTGTTCAAGGTGCTAAGGCTCATGCTATTTTCCCCTGCGGCAGCAGCTTGTGCCTGCTTTATGTCTGCAGGTTTATCTTCAAAAAACAACATCTGCATCTTGCCTTGAATCAGGGTTTCAAAGTTACGCAGCATATTTTCGGCAATTTCACTCTCGATATTCCAGGAACCAAGCCTTTGCTTTAACGCTTCCTCAGCACCGGTTACAGACAACACCTTCCCGCCGGGCGAGACGGAGACCTGGAAAGGCTGATTTAAAAGCGCCAGCTGTTCGAGAATTGCGGTATTTCTAAAATCCACATCCTTAATCTTATCCGTATTGAGCAACGTTCCCCCCATTTGCGAAGAACCGAAAGTTGCATGTACCAACTTGCACTCCAGCATAAAGTTCCCGTCTTTATTCCTGCCAAGCGACTTAAAAGCATAAGTATCCGTAATTTCTGAAGGATAACTGCCCTTATCTGTTTGTGTCGTTTGTATTTCGAAACTGTGGTTCTTTGGCAGATTGAGCGTTTGCGCTTTGGTGCCCATGCTGAGCAGCAAAGCAAATGCGAGCGATAATTGGACTTTCATACTTTGGTTATTTCAAATAAAGATATGGATTTTTTTGACCTGTCAAATAGTTTTATATTCGCTGGCATGCAGCGCAAACTGATTCATTATCTGATATTTTTCGTGTTCATGTCGACCCACCCGGCCTTTGGTCAGCAAACCCTGCCCGACCAGATCAGTTTTACACGTCAGGCCGTACGCCGACTGATCTTCGATGAAGGCCAATCGATTCCCCTGGCCAAACTGGACCCGCAGAAAATCGTCGGAATGGAGTCGATGCATCCGGTGGCGCACTATCTGCCGAACCAGTCTGAAATTTCTATTGAGCAAGGCAAGCTTGTTATCGAATCGGCACAGAAAACGCAAACCGCCACCTGGATGGGCGGATTTAATCCCTTTTCCACTTACACCATCGATCTGAATTCGTGTGCCGGGGAAGGGGAATTGGGCTTTGAGTTCTCTGATCCGGCTAAGAAGGAACAAATATTTATTACGATAGAATACAAAGGCGGCATGTTGACCGGCGCGAGACTGAGGCTAAACAACAATACTCACTTAATCAAAGAATCGTCCATTACGGTGCCTGGTGTCGAAAACACAACCCTGAAAGGCAGGATCATTTTGCAAATGCTTGGTAGTGGACTTGTGCTCTACCTGCAAAAAGGGGAGCTGCCGCAAGTGATCGGACAAGCTGATTTTAACAAGGACATAGATCTGCGGAGCAAAGAGCGGATCCATACCTTTCAATCACATTTGTTTTCATCGATAAGCTCCGGCAAAGTCAGCATCAACAAGGCCGGCATGGCGCTGACCACTGGCACCGGCCAGGCCGACATCCGCGCCATAACCTATGAAAATGGAGAGCCGCTTCTCGATCAGGGAAGATTGTGGTACACCATGTCTATTCGCGGGCGTGCCCTTCCTCATCATATCCAGGGCGTGTTCAGCATGGACCCAACGGTGTTTGATGTTAAGCTGGAAGGCATTATTGTGTTCGATCGCAACGATGGCCTGCTCAGAAATGAAGTGGCTTCACACATTTTCTTCGACCGCCGCGATAAGATCTGGCGGGGAATTACCACTGGTTTTAGTGCATATGCCAATCCCGACAAAGAGAAAAAGCAACTGCTCACCATAGAAAGTAGAAAAGATCCAAGGTTCGGATTTTCGGTGATGACCGCCGCACCGTTTGGGATTGTGGGCGACATTGAAGATCCGCACATCCTTTTCGATGAACAGGCAAAAAAATGGCGCATACTTACCTGCGAAAATCATGATGGTTATAAAGCTGTTATCCTTGAATCGGCCCATTGGAACAAGGGCTACAAAAAGATAGCAGGCCCGGTGGCCCATAATTCTACCGGCACATCCATTCAAAAGATAGATGGCCGCTATTATTGTTTTTCCGGCAGTTCTGAACGGCAAATTTTTATATACACCTACCCAGATCTTAGGGAGGCCGGGGTTTTAAAGATGGACCTGCCGCCATGGAGCGAAACATCAGGGACCCGGGTATGGCCCAATGTGGTGCAGTTGCCCGAGGGCTACCCTTTCCGTTTCGTCGCCCTGATGATGGACCGGTTCAACTATCCTGGCTTAAGCGGTCCGAACTGGACTTACGGGGCGCTATACCTCTATCGTGGTAAATAAAATACATGATTGAACGATCCTTGAATGATCGTTGAGCAATGGTTGAATGATCCAACGACCATTCAACCATTGCTGGAGCATTGTATAAGGAGTATATATGATACTGTCTAAAACTACTTAGCAGCACGATTGTTAGGTATGGGTATTACACCCTATACATAACCCTATGAAAGCTAAAAGTGGATCTGAACCTAAGTTCAGCACAAAAACAAATCCGGCAGCGGAGCCGGCATTGAAGGAACTATTTGTAGACAGCATTAAAGACTTATACTGGGCAGAGAATCACCTGGTGAAAACGCTGCCTAAAATGCAGAAATCTGCGACATCTTCGGAACTTGCTGGAGCGATTGGCAAGCATCTTACCGAGACGGAAACACATGTAAAAAGGCTCGAGCAGATTTTTGATCTGCTGGGCGAAAAGCCGCAGGCCAAAAAGTGCGACGCGATGGAAGGGCTGGCCAAAGAGGGCGAAAGCATCATTGAGAGCACTGAGGCTGGGACGGCTACACGCGATGTTGGGATCATCTTAGCGTCGCAAAAAGTGGAGCATTATGAAATTGCCTCTTATGGCGGACTGGTTCAGCTGGCGGCTACACTGGGCCTTTCAGACGTTGCCGAGGTACTTACTCAAACACTTGAGGAAGAAAAGAATGCCGATCTGAACCTGACCGAGATCGCAGAAAAGAATATAAACTATAAAGCTGCTGAGGAGGCATAACTGAACTATGGCAAAGAAAAACTCACCTCCAAAACAGGGTACGGAGAAGGCGATAGACCGCAAACTCGTACCTCAGCAGGAAACTGAAAAAACGAAGTCGCTCCTCCCGCACACTGCGGATGCAACCGACGAAAAGATGACCACCAATCATGGTGTAAAAATAAATGACGACCAGAACTCACTGAAAGCGGGAGAGCGTGGCGCGACCTTGCTGGAAGATTTTATATTGAGAGAAAAGATTACGCATTTTGACCATGAGCGCATCCCGGAACGCGTTGTACATGCACGGGGTTCGGGTGCGCATGGCGTCTTCAAACTCTACAAATCTCAGTCGGCATACACTAAAGCGGCCTTTTTAAACGATACCGACATTGAAACGCCCGTGTTCGTGCGCTTCTCTACGGTTGCCGGATCTAGGGGGTCGACCGACCTGGCCCGCGATGTAAGGGGCTTTGCGGTTAAGTTTTATACCCAGGAAGGCAATTTTGACCTGGTGGGCAACAATATGCCTGTATTTTTCATCCAGGACGCCCTGAAGTTTCCCGACCTGGTGCATGCCGTGAAGCCTGAACCGGATAATGAGATACCGCAGGCTGCTTCGGCGCACGATACTTTCTGGGACTTCATTTCGCTGATGCCCGAGTCGGCACACATGATTATGTGGCTGATGAGCGACCGCGCCATTCCGCGAAGTTACCGGATGATGGAGGGCTTTGGCGTGCACACGTTCAGGCTAATCAACGCGAAAGGAAAATCCAGCTTCGTGAAATTTCATTGGAAGCCGCTCTTGGGTGTACACTCTGTGGCTTGGGACGAAGCTCAGAACATTTCCGGAAAGGACCCTGATTTTCATCGTCGCGACCTTTGGGATGCGATTGAAGCGGGGGCATTCCCTGAATGGGAACTTGGTTTGCAAATCGTGCCGGAGGAAGATGAGTTTAAATATGATTTTGATCTCCTGGATCCCACTAAGATTATTCCTGAAGAACTTGTGCCGGTGCAACGTGTTGGTAAAATGACCCTGAACCGCAATCCGGACAATTTCTTTGCGGAAACAGAGCAGGTGGCTTTTCACGTTGGCCATATTGTTCCGGGCATCGACTTTACCAACGATCCGCTGATGCAGGGCAGGTTGTTTTCATATACAGATACGCAACTGATCAGGCTGGGGGGACCGAATTTTCATGAGATCCCGATCAATAGGCCGGTCGTTCCCGTACACAACAACCAGCGCGACGGCTTTATGCGCCAGACGATCAATCGCGGGAAAGCCAGCTATAATCCGAATACGCTGGGCAACAATGATCCGGTGCAGGTTAAGGCAGCCGATGGTGGCTTTACCTCTTACCAGGAACGTATCGACGCGAAAAAGATCCGCGCAAGAAGCGATAGTTTCAGGGATCACTTTAGTCAGGCCCGGTTATTCTTCAACAGTCAGTCGGACCCCGAAAAGAACCATTTGGTAGATGCCCTGGTATTTGAACTTGGAAAGGTAAAAACGGTTGCCATCAGGCAACGTATGTTGGGCATACTGAAACTGGTTGACGACGGACTGGCCAGTCAGGTAGCCTATGGCTTAGGGCTGCCAGTACCGCAGCAACCTGAACAACCAGTCAACAAAAGTGTACCGGCCGACGGTGATCCGGCGGACTACGAACCGATTCAGGTTGAAGGTTCATTGGATAAGTCTGACGCGCTGAGTATGGTGAACACACCAAAGGACAGTATCGTTAGCCGTAAGATTGCCATCCTGGTGGCTGATGGCGTAACGGCCGGTTCTGTTCGGGCGATGCGCGCGGCACTTGAGGCACAGGGGGCAATTGCTGAGCTGATTGCACCACGACTTGGAGAGGTGACGGCAGCCGACGGCACGTTTCTCACGGTTGACCATAGCTTCCTGACCGCGGCATCGGTTTTGTTTGATGCTGTCTACGTGCCGGGAGGAACCAACAGCGTTGCGACACTCGAAGCAGAAGCTAATGCGGTACATTTTCTGAATGAGGCCTTTAAGCATTGCAAGGCGATTGCCGCGGATGAGCAGGCGATGCAGGTATTGGAGGCTACCTATTTTCATAAGAAACTGCCCGATGAGTTTAGCGAGGAGACCGTACTTAAGGAGGGCGTTGCTGTAGGCGGCGATGTTGAAAAACTGAGCGATCTCTTTATCAAAGCAATTAAACTGCATCGTTTCTGGGAGAGAGAAAAGCCAAGGATGGTTCCGGCTTAATAAGTCGGGGACCATAATAACGAAAAAGCGCGTAGCAGGGATCGAACCCTTCGTTACGCGCCTTTTTTATGACTGTTTTTAGCTCGCTTTGGCCATAGATTCAAGAATGTTAAGCCCTTCCGTATTGCCTTGTTGTGCTGCAAGATCAAATACAGACAGGCCACGAACGTCGAGCAGCGTAGCATCGGCACCAGCATTGAGCAGCAACTTCAGGAGCTCGTTTCTGCCAAACATGGCGGCAAACATAAGTGCCGTTCCACCATTTCCATGCTGCAGATCGAGCGAGGCACCATTTTCAATCAGCAGTGTAGCGATCTGTTCATATCCCTTAAACGCCACACCCATCAGCGCGGTGTTTCCGCCGTTGTCGGCCGCATTAATGTCGGCCCCGTTTTCTATGAGAAATTTTGCTGCCTGGTATTGATTGTTATAGCATGCAATGATCAGCGGTGTATAGCCTTTTTCATCTCGTGCGTTTACATCTGCATTTTGCCTGACGAGTTCCTGCAGAACTTCCACGTTTCCAACGCGTGCTGCATGTATGATGATTTGAGTGTTGTTATTCATAGCATTTGAACAATCAAATTGTACAAATGTTTAGTCCTATCAGTTGGAACAAACTCTACAGGGTATAAAACAAGCCTAATGAAAGCACCTGATTATAGATCTTAACGTTATTCGCCTCGACATTATCTATCCAAATGAGCCCACGGCTAAAGCCTCCTTGAAAACCGATACCATTACGCAGTTGAAACGCGACTAGTGTACTCAGGCCAAAGTCGCTACGCCGCATATTTGCTTCTGCAGATCTTCCAAACTTTATCTTATCCTCTTCGTGAAACTCAAACCCATCGCCTCCAATTCGGCTTTCCATCACAGCGTTGGCTTTGATTATGTTCCTACCTGCCACGCCAAGGGACGCGTACGGACCTACACCTAACTGAAGTTTTCCCCCTATCAGGTTAAAACCTGCGACCAAATGTAAGGGCAGCTCAATATAATACGGCTTTGTATTTTGGTCAATAGTGACTAAAAACAACTGCCCTTCAACAAAGTCTACCTCTGCGAAGTACTGCCTGAAGCCTTTTCCAATAAAAGTCAGGCCAGGCTGAATTGATAAGGTTGTGTTGAGTGGGATGTCCACGGAAGCGCCGGCGTAAAAGGAACTCGTTTTAGAGCTTTTGATGTCGGTGTTTCCACCACCGGTGACGAATTTAGGGGCGGTTAATCCCGCCTTCACTGAAAACTTGAGTTGTTGCTGAGCGTTGGCCTGACTATATAAGCCGGCCAGGAGCGCTAATACCAGAAAGGTTTTTTTCATTAATTTAGATTTACAGTCGCCTAATATAAGGAACGAGCCTCATAGTTAGGCGACTAAAAATCTACAGGGCTAAACCTGCATATTGCTTAAAATCAGCATCCTCTGCATAAGCTTTAAAATTTTGCACATCTTCGCGGATCATTCGTTCAAACACGCCATTGAAGAGTGAAGCAATGCTTCTTCCTACATTTCCTGCCGGGGCAAAATATTCGATCTCAATATGGAGTTCGGTACCAGTGCCACTCAGGGTATCTTTGAACTCCACCTTGCCGGCGTTGTCGACCTGCGAACCTTCGATAGACTGCCAGCCGATGTATTTGCCCTCATCTTCCCGGGTAATTTCGGCCTTCCAGGTCAGATCAAGCAATCCGCCCGGTACGTTTGCCGTCCACACCGAAACATCATCGCTTTGCTCCTCTACGCTTTTCAGGTGCGTCATGAACTTCGGCAGGTTAGAAAGCTCGCGCCAAAAGGCATACACCTTTTCCCTTGGTGCGTTTACGACGATGTCTTCTACAATGCGGATCGATTCCGGATCAGTAGTATCCTTGTCCAGATAAGTATATACCGGACAAACGCCAGTCGCGCCTCTGTATAGCATCATTCCTCCAGCAGCTACGCCTCCGAGGGCAAGAATGGGATGTTTTCCAAGCTTCTTCAGACTGTTGTAAAGCAGCCATCCACCCGCCAGTACCGACACTAGACGCTCGCTCTGATCAATGTTTTCCCTGCCTGTTGGCTCTATGCTCAGTTCGCTCAGGCCATCCGTTACTTTGTTTATCCATTCGTTTTTCATAGGTGTTTTTATTAGTATCCAAAGAACAATGTACTTGCGCAATAGTTTGGCTTACAACCGAAAATGCTTACACCAGCGGTGTTTAAAAGATCAGTCCGGTAAGCCAGGCACCCACTTTCCAGAGCAGGTAAATAAGCAGAGCCAGTATCAGGAAGAGGATGATCAGTGTCCAGATGATAATGCCTTTGCCGCTACCCTGGTGCTTGTTTTCCAGGTAGTGCTCGTTCATCAGCCTGATGTTCCGGTTATTGGCCTTGAAAAAGAAGTCGAAGATTTGCCCGATAACAGGGATTGCACCGATGGTGGCATCAAGCAGGATGTTCAGGCTCATGAGCACAACCAGTTTGTTGCTGGCGCCCTTACGGGCCATGGCCAGCATGAGACCTGCCGAAACCAGAAATCCCGCCATGTCGCCAGCAATGGGAAAAAGGTTAATAAGCGGATCGAGTCCAAAGCGAAACCTGGTGCCGGGCAACCTGAACTGGCTGTCCATCAGATATGCCAGGCGGTTAATCCACCTGAGTTCGGGAATGTCGGGCCTGTCTGGGGTATAGCGTTCTGTCTTCATCTAGCACTATAACTTGATCGGGGGCGATTTGTTTGCTGAGGACTGAGGTTGCTTGCTGCTTTAGCACATTATCGGTATATTTAGCACTGTCTAACAGGAAATGCATCTTTATTTGTGACGCAACTCATCTCGAAACTTCAGTATAAGAAAAGCGAAAAGGGCGAATTTGCCCAGATTGCTCCAAGGAATTTACAGGATACCCTGAAGCTGATCCAGGAATACCCCTGGGCTACGGAGCGAAGCCTGGCATCGGTAGAGCTGACTTGTCCTTCGGTTACAATAGAGCACCCAACTGGTACGTACCTGAAACTGGGACATTATTTTAGCGGAAAGTTTTGCCTGTATTACCTCGACAGCAGGAAGAAGGTTTATTTTAAAGTCGCGCCTACCCTACAGGAAGCCTCCGAGTGGATAACGGACTTCTTTGAAAAAGATGGCCATATTGAGGGGTTTGAGAAGTACAGTTTTACGTGGAGCAGGGCTTCATACTTTATCACGGATACCTTTGAGTATGTGGTCGACAGGATGGCAAGCCTTCGATTCTTCAAGTTCTGGCAGTTTATGCTCGTCGCGGCGGTTATTATATTGATGGCTGATTCAATTGACAGGTCTCGGCCAGTTGCCATCGAAAGCATCGCTGCCTTAATGCTGTTTGTGATTTTCCTCGCTGGTCCACATATTTATTTTTATTTTAATTATCGGTCCTGCGACAAAAACAAATATTTGCAGCTCTCGCGAGCGGCAGATCAATTCAGATTCGGTCCGGCAGGGAAAGAAAAGACGCTTTCAAAGAGGGAAATACAGCGGATAGAGGTTCACGGTGTATTTGGCAGGGGATTATGGAACGATTGTTTCGTGTATGTTATAACCCTCAAAAATGGCGAGTCGTTCACTTTTACCAGCCTATTGATGAGGTATTCAGTTTTCCAGAACAAATTTCCAGATCACGAAGCTAAGCGCATAAAAAACAACTTCCCAACTGTTGGCCGGGCTGTCTGATTAAAACTGCTTCGGCTTAGTCCCTTCTGCCGCATGACTGGCAATCTCCTGAATACGGCTTAGCCGGGTCTCAGGCCGCTTTGCCAAAACGATCCAATGCAGCATCATTTTTTTTATGGATTTACTGAGACTGTTATAGTAGGCTTCGGCACCTGGGTTTGCGTCAAAGGCCTGCTGAAGATCGGCCGGCACCTGCAAGGCCTCAACTTCGTCGAGCACATTCCAGGAACCATTCTCTTTGGCTATCCGGATACTCTCGTAGCCCGCATCCGACATAAGCCCTTCCTTTACCAGCTGTTCGACCTTGTCTTTGTTTATTTTGGACCAGGTGCTTTTGGGCTTTCGCCTGCTGAAAAACTGATGCGTGGTATACTGGTCTATTTTGATCTTTTTACTGTCTATCCATCCGTAGCATAAAGCGACATCAACCGCCTCGCTCCAGCTGACTGTTGGCCTGCCTGAGGCCTTGTGATGCTGCACTAGCCAAACGGACTGCTTCTTTTGATGGTTAGCTGCCAGCCACTCGTTCCAGTCGGCCACCGTTTCAGGATAAAATATTTCAATCTGTTCCATCGCTTACACAGCTAATTTAGCAGAAATAATACAATACGGTAAAACCACCGGACGGACGGGATGTTAATGCTACAATGGAACAACCCCGCTCGTCGACATTAAGAACTTTGCCCTGGATTGCCGCGCTGGCCATGTTTATGCAGTCGCTTGACGGTACCATCCTGAACACCGCTTTACCTTCTATTGCTACCGACCTGCAGAAACCGGCACTTTCGCTGCAAAGCATCATCATCAGTTACGTACTTGTGCTTGCCCTGCTCATCCCACTCAGCGGCTGGGCGTCGGATAAGTTTGGCTCGCGCAAGGTGTTTGTAGCTGCTATCGGTATATTCACCTTTGGTTCATTACTCTGCGCCTTATCGCAATCGCTGGCCATGCTTATTGTCTCCCGCGTCGTTCAGGCGATCGGCGGTTCTATGATGGTACCCGTGTCGCGTTTGGCCATTTTGTATACGTACGACAAAGAGAAACTGCTGGGTGTGATCAATTTTATCACGATACCCGGCCTGGTAGGCCCTATCATTGGCCCGACACTGGGCGGCTGGCTTGTTGAGATTGCCTCATGGCACTGGATATTTCTGATTAACCTGCCGATAGGCCTGTTCGGCATGTATTACGCCAACAAGCACATGCCACAGTATCAACGGGCGGGAGGAGAATTCGACTTCTTTGGTATGCTGTTTTTCGGCGGCTCTCTACTGTTGCTAACGCTGGGGATTGAGCTGGGTACGCACGAGTTTATCAGTGAATCTTTGCTTCTACTTG
Source organism: Pedobacter faecalis (assembly GCF_030182585.1). Lineage (NCBI taxonomy): Bacteria > Pseudomonadati > Bacteroidota > Sphingobacteriia > Sphingobacteriales > Sphingobacteriaceae > Pedobacter > Pedobacter faecalis. The sequence continues at coordinate 1,686,848 of NZ_JARXOW010000001.1, forward strand.
TCTTTGCTTCCAGCTTTGTGCTAATGAACCTTTATTACTTTCATTACAGACGCATCAAGGAACGGGCGCTTATAAACCTCGGACTGATTCGCATCCGGACACTAAGGATCGGTGTGTTCGGCAACCTCCTAACACGCCTGGGCATCGGTGGCATGCCGCTGCTGCTTCCCCTCCTGTTTCAACTCGGCATGAAGCAATCTGCCATGACCTCCGGTATCATGTTGATTCCCGTGGCACTTACCTCCGTGCTTATTAAGCCCTGGGTGGTTCCGCTGGTGAAAAAGATGGGCTATAAGCGAACGCTGATCATCAATACTCTCCTTATTGCGGCGGTCATTGCGCTTTTCTCCCTGGTGAATGAACATACGAAACTACCCAACCTGATCCCGCTGCTGGTGGTCTATGGAGCGGTAAACAGCATACAGCTGACCAGCATGAACACAATCTCTCTTTCGGCGCTCAACAATGAAACGGCCAGCAGCGGCAACAGCTTATTGCTGGTGATGCAACAGCTTTCTATGAGTCTGGGTATTTCGGTAGGCGCATTCTTGCTGGCCAAATATTCCAGTTCGGCCTGGCTGCAGGCGGAAAACATTTTACATGCGTTTCACTATACTTTCCTTACGCTTGCTGCCATTACGGCGGTCACCAGCATGTTGTTCCTTCGCCTGGAAAAGAATGCGGGCGAGGATCTCTCAGGTCATCATTAATTTTTTTTGTTAATTGAATTTTTGTGCGATATTGGTCGCATCTAAATTAATGTATTAATGAAAAAATTATTTGCCATGCTACTGTGTGGCGCAACCTATCTGACAGCCTCATCACAGGAAAAAGGCGATTTCGAACTTGGTATCAACAGCGGATTGAACCTGGCGACAGTGACGAGTGGCTCCAACACGAACACTGAATACCGTACAGGCGTTAACGTAACGGTTTCAGGAGATTACTTTTTTTCTGACCGCTGGAGTATTAAAGCCAAGGCGGCTTACGACCAGAAGGGATGGAACAACGGTTACATCTCGTTCGACAACGGTGAAGCCGTCCCGACGAACTATCAGTTCGATTACCTGACCGTGCCTGTTATGGCAAACTGGCACTTTGGAAAAACGCGCAACTGGTATCTTAATTTCGGTCCTTATGCCGGATTTCTGCTGAGTTCAAAAGAAACGGCAATGGGTACAGATTTGAAAGAAATTTCACAATCGGTTGATGCGGGTCTAGCTCTGGGGATAGGCGTAAAAATACCAGTCAGCAGCCGCGTTAAGATTTTGCTGGAGACAGACGGCCAGGCTGGCTTAACGGATGTTTTCAAAGACAATCAGGGAAATAAGATTCAGAACAGCCGCAGCAGTCTGAACGCTGGCCTTGTTTTCGGTCTGTAGAAAAAGGCTAATTGTAACTTATCACGGGCCCGGTATTGCCGGGCTCTTTTTGTGCGCCGCCTTCACGCCTTAGCTTGGCAAAAAGCAGCTTGGGCAGGAGTATATTTTTTACGCCTCCATAGGCCACAATGATGTTATAGCCACCTGTTTGTTCGAATTCCCTGAACTTAAGCTTCCGGGCCCAAGTGCCGCCATCGGCTTTATACTTTCGGGCATACTTAAAGAAGCTGCTTTTTGTAGAGATCACCGTTCCGCCCTGCCCGGTGATAAACGCGACCTTCTTTCCTTTAAAGTCGACTTTTACTTTCTGCTCTGAAAAATATTCGGTAAGAAATTGCGCTTCCTCGGGTGAGAGCCTCGCGTAGTCGTTGTTGCCCAGTGTACTCTCTTGCGCCTGGGTGAGAAAAGCGATCGATAAAAACAGAAGAGTTATTACATGTTTCACGGCACTGGATTTGGTATGTCTAAAGTTACAAAATAACCATCACATTTTGGCATTTGCGCCGGCGGTAACCAGCAGTCGCCCTTTCCAGCTTACAGATCCGGTTAATTTACGCTGGACGGCGAGAAAGCCGATCCAGGCCAAGCTAAGCATTTGGAGGGGGTGCAATAAGATATTATTGACAACGCTTTGACCGGACAGGCGCGAACTGAAATATCGTGTGGTGACGATAATAAACGTGAGGGCCAAAATGAGATAAAGGTTGCCGCTCGCCAGCACAAGCAGCGGCCCGGCGACTACCGCCGTCAGAAAAAGCAGGAACAAGGGTATACTGTTGTTGAAGGGCGCAATGAAGTTCTTGCTGAAACCATCAACCGCATCCTGATAGCCCGAGTACATTCTGCACTGCAAGAGTCCCCCCGCAATCAGCCCCTCTCCTTTCTTACCATAACGCTTTAGCATCTTCATGATCACGAGGTCTTCCGCAACGATAGATTTGGCCTGCCGATGAAACTGATGCTGTTGATAGTCTTCAGCATTGAATAACATGAACTGTCCGCATGCAGCCGAAAAAATGGGATCGGCATGCGAGCGAATAAGTCGTATGGGCAGCAAGGTAAGCAGCAGGTAGTTCATTAGCGGCACGGTCATCTGCTCGCCCCAGGTAAGCATCTGCTGATCGGAGAATAGACTGAGCAATGAGAGTCTCTTGCTTTGCATGCGGTAAACTGCACTGCTTATCGCCGATGGGTGCAGTACCACGTCGGCATCGAGAAAGAGCAGATAGCGGCCCCTGGCAGCTTCGGCAAGCTGGTAGCATGCAAAGTTTTTTCCCGTCCAGCCCCCGGGGAGCGGCGCTCCTCTAAGAACGCGGAATTGCGGATGCTGTTGAGCGAAAGTATGGGCGATCTGGTAAGTTTCGTCTGCAGAATGATCATCAAGCACGATGACTTCGTACTGTATTCCCTGCTGCAAAAGAATGGAGTCAAGCAAGCGTTTGATCTTGTCCTGTTCATTTCTTGCCGGTATCAGGATTGACACCAGGCCAGCATTGCTGGAACATGCTGCGCGCTGCAGACTGGGAAAGGTATAATAGTTATAGGCCGCAACCAGCAGGCGGAAGCCAAGGAACACCAAAATACAGCTTAGCAAAATAAACATGAACCGGTTTTGCTTACAGTAACCTTTTCCCGGTCGCTTTGTTTGGAAAAAAATAGCCTGCTGGTGCTCATACTTATTATTAACTTTGCCTACTGAAAAGCCAAGCTATGATCGAACTTAAACCATGCCCGCTCTGTAAATCTGAATATACGTATGAAATGGATAACCTGCTGGTGTGCCCGGAATGCGGACACGAGTGGAATCCTGAAGAAACAGAGACTACGGTTGAAGGTTTCGTGGTGAAAGACAGCAATGGCAATATCCTGCAAAACGGTGATTCTGTGGTAACGATCAAGAATCTTCCGGTAAAGGGAACTTCGCAAAGCATTAAGGCGGGCACCAAGGTGAGGAACATTCGTTTGGTAGACAGCGACCATAATATCGATTGTAAAATTGATGGTTTTGGTGCCATGGCGCTGAAATCTGAATTTGTAAAAAAAGCATAATGAAAAGGTTTTTCACGATTATTCTGCTGGGGTTCGTGCCAGCATTGGTCTTAGCTGCAAAGGGAGATTTCTACCAGATAAAAATTTATCATTTGAAATCTGCTGACCAGGAAGAGCGTGTCGACCAATTCTTGGAGCAGGCCTATCTCCCGGCCCTGCATCGTGCAGGTGTCAGCGATGTTGGTGTATTTAAACCTATTGCCAGTGGGCCGGAGCGACTGATCTATGTGCTGATACCTTTCAGATCAGCTAAAGATTTCCTTGGCATTGATGCTAAACTTGGAAAAGATCGCCGGTACCAGCAAGACGGAAAAGCGTATCTGGACGCTCCGTATAATGATAAGCCATATGAACGTATAGAGAGCATTTTGCTGAATGCATTCAAAAGCAGTCCCCGATATGCGCTCCCTAAGTTAAGCGGACCAAAAAAGGACCGGGTTTATGAGCTGAGAAGTTATGAGGGACATACGGAGAAGATATCAGCGAATAAGATCAGGATGTTTAACGAGGGCGATGAGATTGGTTTGTTTAAGCGTCTGAACTTTAACGCCGTTTTTTATGGCGAAGTGATTTCAGGCAGTGCTATGCCTAACCTGATGTACATGACCACATTTGAGAACCGGGCCGACCGTGACAAACATTGGGATGCTTTTGGTAAAGATGCATACTGGAAAAAGCTTTCCGCTATGCCGGAGTACCAGAACAATGTGTCTAAAAACTCACAGTTCTTATTGTATCCGACAGATTATTCTGACATTTAATCAACCGGCATAGTACGTTCCTGGTTGCCAGCCTTCTATGCTGATAAAGTGTTTATCAGCTTATGACCGCCTTGCTAACATTGCCGGATATCCGCATATGCGACATTCGGAAACATATGGTATATTGTTATTTGAAATGGAGACAGACCTTTTGTTGAACAATATATAGCCGGTTCGTTGGGACATTACCTGCCAGATGAAGAGAAGGATTTGCTTTTGCGGATAGCTGAAGGAGATGAGCTTGCTTTTGGCCTCGTGTTCCGTGCCTATTACCCAAAACTATTCACCTTTATTTCGCGCATGGACCCCCGCGGAGATGATGTGGATGAAGCCATTCAGGAAACCTTTATTCGTGTGTGGCTGTCGCGAGACCAACTGCCTGGTATACTGAATTTCCGGGGCTGGCTATACACTATTGCTACGCGGGAGGCTATCGCGATTATGCGAAAGAACCTGCTTAAACAAAGGACGAGCGACAGGCTTTTGTCGGCCCCGCCCGTGTTGAGCGGCGAAACGCCGGCCGACCTGACCCAGGCGCGGCAGATCAGGGAACTGGTTGAACAGGCCATAGCCAGGATGCCCCCAAGCCGCCGGCGCATTTATCAGATGAGCCGGGAAGAAGGCTTAAAACCCGCAGAAATTGCCTCACAGCTGGACCTGTCGGTAAGCACGGTGAAGAATACCCTGGTAACTGCGCTGCAGGATATCCGCAAGTTTCTTGTCGCTAACGGACAAACGATACCGCTGCTCATCATTCTGCTTGTGTATTAATTTTCGGATTCAGTAGTACGTTTCTATCAGGGGGCCTTCTATGGTGTGTAGATCAATCATCACATTATGGAAAGTACACCTGTTAAACAACTCATAGAGAAATATCTCAACAATACTCTTACGGATCAGGAAAGGCTGCAATTGCTGGAGCTGTCGGCCGACAAGCATCACCCGGAACTGAACAGCATTCTTCAGAACATGCTGGAGAAGTCGGACGAAACGGCTGTGGACCGCGACCGCATGGAGGCTTCTTTGAAAAGGGTTTTGGAAACCGATAAGGCCGCAGGATTAAAGACGCCTGCGACCCGAAAATTGTGGTGGCGTTATGCCGCTGCTGCTGTATTGCTGGCCGGCCTTAGCACTTATTTCTGGTTTAGCAATATCGATCCCCGTCTTTCTGAGGTTAGTAAGGAAACTGCGCAACTGGCTGAGGATGTTTTGCCAGGAGGTCCGAAAGCGATGCTTACGCTGGCTGACGGAAAAAAGATCATGCTCGACAGCGCAGCAGACGGTAGTCTGGCCGCCCAGCAAGGCATTCAGATCGTTAAAAAAGACGGAAAGGTGATATACGCAGCTCTGGGAACCGCGCCTGAAGCTACGGCGTATAATACGCTGGAAACACCAAGAGGCGGAACCTATCAGCTTACTTTGCCCGACGGTACCACTGTGCTGCTCAATGCAGCCAGCTCCATCACCTACCCTGTGGCATTTACCGGAAAAGAGCGACTGGTAGAGATGAAGGGAGAAGCCTATTTCGAAGTCGCGCATAACCCAAGAAAGCCGTTCAAAGTAAAAATAAATGAATCGAACACCATAGAGGTACTGGGTACGCATTTCAATATCAGCGCTTATAAGGACGAGAAGGTAATGCGCACGACTTTGCTAGAAGGTTCGGTCCGACTGCACAGCAATGCCAGTAAAGGTATGCTGAAGCCGGGGCAACAGGCGCAGGTAACGGGCAAGCAGATGGCTATAGCCGACATCGGACCTTCCGGTATTGCAGAGGTGATGGCCTGGAAAGAAGGCCTATTTAATTTCCAGGATGCAGACCTGCAGGAAATCATGCGTGACTTAGCCCGCTGGTATGATATAGAAGTGATCTATGAAAAACAGATCCCTAAAATGGAGTTCATCGGCGAGATTGAACGCTCGCTTCCGCTCTCGGCCGTGTTAAAAGGACTAAAAATGTCGGGCGTGAACTTCCGCCTCGAGAAAGGAAAGCGACTGGTCGTTTTCCCATAAACCGCAAACTAAAGCAACCAACCAACTAAACCAATAAACAATGAAAGAACCTGCTAAACCCAACTTGAGGATGCCCAGAGGCATATGGCTCTGCATGCTGCTCGTGGTGACTTATTTAGGCGCCAATGCGCGGCAAGCAAAGGAGCCGCTGATTACCTACACAGGAAAAGAAGTGCAACTGGTAAGCATCTTTCAGGTTATTAAGGAGCAAACCAGGTATAACGTGTTTGCCGCAAAAGACCTGCTGAAAACGACGCAGCCGGTAACGGTTGCGGCACGCAAGATGCCCTTGTCGGACTTCCTGAACCTGATTCTGCGCAACCAGAACCTGTCGTACGAGATCAGCAACAAGACGATCTTCCTGAAAGCGCAGCCCGCTCGTCCGCCTGCTGACCCCAGTGGCAAAGGCGCAGCGGCGATCAGCGGATCTGTCAAGAACACCAACGGCGCTCCCGTTTCCAATGCAAATGTGGTGCTGGAGCCATCGGGACAAAAAGGCATAACCAATGAGAAGGGTGAGTATCTGTTTGAGAACCTGAGCCAGGGTTTTTATACCGTTAAGGTATCCTGCATGGGATATGGCACCAACGAGAAAGAAGCCTATGTGAGTGCTGCCACCCGCCTGTATGTCGACTTCGTACTGAACGAGTCGTCGGCCCAGCTAAAAGAAGTGGTGATCAATACCGGCTATCAGACCTTCTCCGCTGGTCGCGGTGCTGGTGCTTATGCCAAGCCTGACCTGAAAACACTGAAAGACAGAACAACGTCAATGAATATTTTGCAGCGGCTGGATGGACTGGTGCCGGGACTAACGGTAAACAATGCGCCATCGGCATCAGGCAACCCTATCCTGATTCGGGGACTGACCTCCATCAACAGCAATAAATCGCCGCTGGTGGTGGTCGACGGTGTGCCGCTGGATAATATCAATTCGATCAACCCTCAGGATGTAGATGATATTACGGTATTGAAAGATGCCTCGGCAGCTTCCATCTGGGGCGCCAGGGCGGCAAACGGGGTGATCGTAATTACGACCCGAAAGGGTATCCGCGGCGAGAAGCTGGCCATATCGTACGACGGCTTTGCTAATTTTCAGGGAAAGCCGGACCTCGACTATTATCCGGTACTCGGCAGCGCGGAATTTATTCAGGCTGCGCGGGATATTTTCAGACCAGATTTATATCCCTGGAATACCGTCAGCGGCTATACCGGTCTGGCCTCGGTAGGTGTACCGCCACATAACGTCATATTGTATAACCAGCAGCGTGGATTGATAAGCGAGGCACAAGCCAATGCCAGCCTGGATAGCCTGGCTGCGATCAATAACCTGAGCCAGATTCGCGATATCTGGTACCGCCCCGCCATGCTCACCAACCATACGGTGTCCCTTCAGGGCGGTGGAAAGTCTTATGGGATATACGGGTCGCTGGCCTATACGGGTACACAAAGCAATCGCCCGGAGGAAAAGAACAACGGCTACAAGATCAATATTAAGCAGGACTACAACCTGAACAAATATATAGACGTATTCCTGATTACGGACCTGACCAATGTTCGGAGCAGCAGCCCGAGAAACATTGAGGTGGACAACCGTTTTCTGCCTTATCAGTTGTTTCGCGATGCGCAGGGCAACTCCATTTCCATTCCGTATGTGAAACATCTGTCAGAAGCGAACCGGCAGTTGTTTGAGCAAAGAAGCGGCTTGAGCCTGAACTACAACCCGCTTGATGAGCGGGACTTCGGGTACACTTCGGCCGATATGCTCGCCGCGAGGATAACCGGGGGACTGAATGCACGCATTGTTGACGGACTTTCCTTTTCTGGTGTATACGGGTATTTCAAGACGTCCGACAAGAGCCGGTCGTACGACGACAGCCGGAGCTACCTGGTCCGCTCGGAAGCGGCACAGTTTACCGTAGCCCCGGCTGCGCCCGGACAACTTCCAACCTATCATTTGCCGGTAGACGGTGGCAGGTATGCACTCTTGAACATTTCGCAAAACAACTGGACCATACGAAACCAGCTGGCGTACGACCGCGATTGGGCCGACCGCAAGCATCAGCTTTCTTTACTGGCGGGCCAGGAAGTGCAGGAACAACTGCTCGAGAATAATCAGACACTGACCAGGGGTTACAACGAACTGCTTCAAACCTATCCAGCTATAGATTACCTGCGACTTTCGGGTACCGGTGTGCCAAACACGGTAATGCCAAACTCGGGAACGCGGAGTGTATTGGGGGCGTGGCGACCGTTCACAGAAACAGAGTCGCGGGTGCGCTTTTTGTCGTATTACGGCACCATGAACTATACTTACCTGAACCGTTATACGCTGAACAGCAGTCTGCGTCTGGATCAGTCGAACCTTTTTGGAAAGGACCGTTCCTCACAAAACAAGCCTGTTTGGAGCATCGGCGGGCGCTGGGACCTGCGTGAGGAGGCTTTTATGTCGGAGAGCATCTTTAATAATTTGTCGCTCCGCGTATCCTATGGACTTACGGGCAACTCGCCCGTACCGGGAACCGCAGCTTCTTATGACATCCTGAATGCGAGGTCGGGCTCTGCCCTTCCCGGTAACACGGGTCTGTCGATAACCACACCAGCCAACGCTGCCCTAAGCTGGGAGAGCTCGCGCACGTTTAATGCCGGGGTTGATTTCGGGATTCTGCAAGGCAACAGGCTAAGTGGTTCTGTCGACTTTTACAGCAAGAGAACGGATAATCTGATCGGACAGATGGAGGTGAATCCGCTCTCGGGTTATAATACGGTGATCGGTAATTTCGGCGACATGCAAAATACTGGCGTTGAGGTGTCGGGCCGTTCGGTCAATATCTCGTCAGACAGGTTCCGCTGGGTAAGTCAGCTTGCACTGGCCTACAACCACAATGAAATTACGAGGCTCAACCAACCGGTACTGATTTCTACGGGCACGCAAAAAGCAAGTACGATTTATCTAGCCGGTCACTCGGCATTTGCGGTGTTTGCTTACGACTTCGACGGACTGGACAACCTGGGCGATCCGCAGATCAGGCTGCAGTCGGGCGAGGTAACGAAAGAAAGGAATGTCGCAAAGCCGGAGGACGTGCTGTACATGGGTACTTTTCAGCCTGTATGGAACGGCGGACTTAGCAATATATTCACCTTCGGCAACCTGGAACTGGCGGCCAACATGGTGTACAATTTCGGTAATGTGATGCGCAGGGATGTGAACAGTTTTTACTCGGGCAACGGACTGATTAATATGACGGCTAATAATGCCATGCAAAACGGCGACCTGAGGTTCCGCAGCGGAAATGTACATGCGGAGTTTGCCGACCGATGGAAACAGCCGGGTGATGAACAGCATACCAATGTACCCTCCTGGATAGCCGTGAACAGCCTGAATAGCAGTCGCCGTGACACCCGCTACTACACCCAGGGCGATGTAAATGTGGTTGACGCGGCTTTCGTAAAACTGCGCGATGTGTCGCTGGCGTATAACCTTCCGCAGACTCTGGTATCCAAGGCAGGATTGAGCGGCGTGAGGTTACGGCTTCAGCTTTCGAACGTGATGCTGTGGAAGGCAAACAAAGACGGCATAGATCCGGAGTTTCATGATGCGCCAGGCGGCAGCCTGGCCGGCGAATACGCTGGCGGGATCAGGTATATGCGTACCGACCAGGGTAGCCTTACCGCCGGCCTGAGTGTTCGGTTCTAATATTGATGGTTACCAAATGATTAAAGAATTATGAAAAGATATATTACTTACCCTCTCCTGATGCTTGCAGTGCTCTTCTCGGGCATATCCTGTAAAAAAAGCTTTCTGGAAGTTTTGCCAAAAGGCAAGGTAATTGCCGTAAATATTAAAGACTATGAGTTGTTGCTAAACAACCCTGATCTTCAGAACGTAGGGGCCGACGCACAGATCCTTCTGGGCGACGAGGTGACTATGGAAGAACCCTATTACAGCGGTCTGACCCTTCGCGAACAGCGTCTGTTTACGTGGAGCGCCGATATTTATCAGCCCGACGAGAACGCTGCGGAAACCTCGGGACCGCTGTCTGCCATTTACACATACAACAAGATCATCAACGAAGTGATGGAGGCCAGCGATGGCACTTTGCAGCAGAAAAAGGCGATACTGGCTGAAGCCCTTGCGGGACGGGCATGGACGTATTTCCTGCTGATCAACTACTACGGCAAGGCTTATGAGCAGTCGACCGCAGCGGCCGACCCCGGCTTCCCGATCATTACCACGGCAGACATCACCGTCAACCGCTTTACCCGCGCTTCGGTGCAGGAAGTGTATGATTTTATTGTCGCCGACCTGGAACGCGCCTTGCCCGACCTCCCTGCCCAGGTGTTTCACCGGCTACGTATGAGCAGGCCTGCTGCCCAGGCTTTATTGGGCAAAGTACACGTGTTTATGCGTCGCTTTAACGATGCACTTCCGCTGCTTGAATCTGCTTTGCAGGGATTTACTACAGCACAAACTCCACTGGGTTTATACGATTATAACCAGACCTTTGCGCCAAACGGGGAGTTTATGCCGGTCGACTTTTTTGGGCCGAACTATCCATTAACACCCGACAACCGGGAGGTGGCCTATCTGCGCCAGTTCTCCAACTTTCATGCCTTAATGAATACCTTGCAGGTAAACAGTCAGACTATGGCGCTTTACAATCCGGCCGACTTTCGCCTCTTGTTGTATTCACCTACACCCTTTCCTGTTGGCGATCCATTCCAGGCAGGCGCCCAGCGCAGAACCGCGCCAACCATTGTCCCTTTTGGTGTAAACCTGCCTGAAGTGTATCTGCTGCTGGCCGAATGCAAAGCCAGGGCCAACGACCGTCAGGGCGCTGTAACCGCGCTGGAGCAGTTGCGCAGCAAGAGGCTTCCTCAGGCTGAAGCTGCAGTTCCGGGCGCAGTGAGCGCAGATCAGAAGCGCTTGCTGGACTTCGTTTTCGAGGAACGCCTACGCGAATTTGCGGGACTGGGATTCCGATGGTTCGACATGAGGCGCCTGTCTGTAGACCCCCTATTTACCATGCCGGTTTACACGCATACGTTACGTGGGGCCGACGGCTCGACAGATGTTTATACGCTCAAAAAGGAGCGACTTGTATTAAAGATACCAAAACGAATACTTCAGACCAATCCGGGCATGCCCGACAATCCTTAACAAGAATAAGATTAGACATTTAAACAGAATACCGATATGAAAAAGATCAGCATAGTATTCCTCATTTTTATGAGTGCCCTTTGTTCATCCCTGAGGGCTCAGGAACAAAACAGCCTGATGGAGCAGGTGAAAGTTATGGCCAAAGAAAAAGACCCTGAAAAGGTTGTTGCCATGATGAATAAGATTATTGCAGACAACAAGCTTGATAATGTAAAGGACGCAGAAACGATGGACATGCTGAAAGGCACTGCGGCAATGGCTTACCTGGGCAAAAAGCAATATCCGGAGTTCCGGAAATACATCGGTCAGTTACGCAACAAATTCAACCAAACCTCCTATTTAAACATGGCGGCGAGTACGCTTCTGCGGGAAGATGGCGATCCAAAAATGGCGGAGCAGCTGTCGAAAGAGACACTTGACCTTTATTTCTCTTACAAAGATGATCCGGCTGCCCGACCTGCCGAGATGGGTGAGGCTGACTGGAAACGCTTTATGGATTTTGCAAAGTATCCCTACTACGACACCTATGCGGCTGCCCTTTTTGCCAATGGCAAATACAAAGAAGCTTTGGCAAATCAGGAGAAAGCTTTTGACAGCACACCTGAAGAGGCTATGGCGCCTTCGGCCGAAAGATACGCCAGGCTGCTTGCACTGAACGGTCAGCCCGATAAAGCGTACAAGCTGTTAGAAACCCTCATCAGCACCGGCAAATCGACCGCTGCGATGGATGCCCAATTGAAAGAACTGTACGTTAAGAAACAGGGTAGCGAAGCTGGCTTCGATGAGTATCTGAAACAACTGCAGCAGGGTGTACAATCGGTTTTAAAAACGTCGCTGGCCAGTAAAATGCTCGACACCATAGCACCTGGGTTTGTACTGAAAGACCTTACCGGTAAAACGGTATCGCTTTCGGATTACCGCGGAAAGGTAGTGGTGCTGGATTTCTGGGCAACATGGTGTGTGCCTTGCATCGCCTCCTTCCCTGCTATGCAGAAAATGGTATCGAAACATGATGATGTGGTGTTCCTTTTTATTGCTACCCAGGAAAAAGAAGCGGGTGCATTGGAACGCGTGAAATCGTTTGTGGACAAGAACAAGTATAGCTTTCATGTATTGATGGACAAACCGATCGCCGGCAAGGCTGGGGCTTATGAGGCCTTGGCTGCCTACAAGGTTAAGGGCATACCTACCAAAGCCATTATCGATAAAAAGGGTAAACTCCGTTTCCTTTCTGTGGGATTTACGACCGACTCGGAACTGATCAATGAACTGGAGGCGATGATGGAACTCGCTGCAGAAAAATCCTCTTAAACGAAACAGATTTGCCGTAATCGGGTTAACTTGCTAGGAAATCATGAAACCCGATGGAGGAATACGTTTTAGGTGTTGATATAGGAACCGGAAGTACCAAGGCCGTAGCGGTGGACCGGGAGGGCGCCATACTTGGGGCCGCAAGTCGCCTTTACGTACGTTCTCACCCCGAACCCGGAGCCAGCGAACAGGAACCGGAGGATATCTGGCTGGCCTTCCTGCAATCGGTAAAAGAAGCGATTGAACTGGTAGGCAGGCCGCCGCAAATGATCAGCCTGAGTAGTGCCATGCACAGCTTGATCTTGGCAGATCCTGAGGGAACGCCCCTAATGCCTTTGATGACATGGGCTGATGTGCGGAGCGCCGCAGTTGCGGAAGAACTGCAGGGTACGGAAACCGGGAAACGCTTGTACCGGAACACCGGCACGCCCATCCACCCGATGTCACCTTTATGCAAACTGATCTGGCTGCGACGCGAAAAACCGGAACTCTTCGGTGCCGCAGCCAGATTTCTTTCTATAAAAGATTATATCTGGTTTAAGTTGTTCGGCCATTTTGAAGCCGATTACTCCGTCGCCTCGGCGTCGGGCCTGTTTGATCTGGCAAGCTTATGCTGGAACGAAGAAGCGCTAAGACTTACGGAAATTCAAGCGACGCAGCTGCCTGATCTTAAAAATACGGACTTCGTGAGGGATCTGAGCGATGCGACGCTGCTCTCCAGGCTGGGCCTGGACCAGCCCGTTCCTGTGATGATTGGCGCAAGCGATGGCTGTTCTGCCAATCTTGGTACTTATGTACATGGCCGTGGAAAAGCGGCGCTGACTATAGGCACCAGCGGCGCGGTACGGGTAACCGGCCGGGCGCCGATCAGCGATGATGAAACCATGATCTTTAACTACCGACTGGACGAGCAGACCTATGTGAGTGGCGGTGCAGTAAATAACGGCGGCAATACGGTAGACTGGCTGCTGAAAAAATTCCTGAATGTGGAGCAGGTGGGCGACGCCGCTTACAAAGACCTGTTTGACGCCATTGACCACGTAGAGCCAGGCAGCGAAGGTTTATTGTTTTTGCCTTACCTGCACGGAGAACGGGCACCGATATGGGAGGCGAGTGCAAGCGGTGCCTTTCTCAATATTCGCTCGCTGCATACGCAGGCGCATTTTTTTCGGGCTGGCCTTGAAGGTGTTTGCCTGGCGCTCAACGACGTACTGAAAACCATTGAGGAACGATCGGGCGCGATTGAAGCGCTCCATGTAAGTGGCGGCTTCACCAACTCTGACGTCTGGATGCAGTTGCTTGCTGATGTAACCGGAAAACGGCTGCTGTTAATGCAGGTGGAAGACGCATCGGCCGTAGGCACTGCCTACCTGGCGATCAGGAAAGTCTGGCCCGAGGCTTTTGTCCGGCTCGGTGAACGGAAAGCCGACAGGGTAATAGAACCCAATGATGTTCGCCACCGGGTGTACCAGCAGGTGTTCGGCCGATATCGAAAATCATATCATTTATTGAAAACGATCTGGGCCTGACGATGTTGTTAGTGGAAACAACAGGTATCAGATATGAAAAAAACGATTATCGTGACCGGCGCAAGTTCGGGAATCGGCCAGGGTATTGCCATTGCCTATGGGCAGCAGGGCGCGCGGGTTGTCATCAATTACCATAGCGACGAAGAGGGCGCGCAGCAAACTTTACACGAAATTGAAAAGGCCGGCGGCGAAGGTTTTATTCACCAGGCCGATGTGAGCAGCGAAGCAGAAGTCGCCACCATGTTTGAGGCGGCTATAGCAAAATTCGGCGGCTTCGATATCCTGATCAACAACGCGGGCATACAGATGGACAATTCGTTTGCCGAGATGTCGCTCGAAGAATGGAATGGCGTGATTGGCACCAACCTTACGGGCCAATTTTTATGCGCCAGGGAGGCGATCAGGCATTTCGAATCTAAAGAAGATACCGGCTCATGTAAGGGCAACATTATTTTTATCAGCTCCGTGCACGATATTATTCCATGGGCAGGCCATGTGAACTATGCCTCCTCAAAGGGCGGCGTGCTTATGCTCATGAAATCGCTCGCGCTGGAGGTTGCGCCCAAAAAGATCAGGGTAAACGCCATATCGCCTGGTGCCATAGCTACCGACATTAATGAGGAGGTGTGGTCGGACGAGGTACAGCGCAAAAAACTACTTAAACTGATTCCCTACCAACGCATAGGCGAAGCGGAAGATATCGGCAAAGCGGCCGTGTGGCTGGGTTCGGATGAGAGTGATTATGTAGTGGGGACAACCATTTATGTAGACGGAGGCATGACGCTTTACCCTGGTTTTGTAGACAACGGATAGATTTAACGCATCAATATGACAACATTTGCTTATCACGCTTCGCATGAACAATTCAGGCCTAGCGAATTGCTAAGATATGCCGCGATGGCGGAACGCGTTGGCTTTGACGCCATTGCTTCCTCAGATCATTTTCATCCATGGAGCCACAGGCAGGGACAAAGCGGTTTTTCTTTTGCCTGGCTGGGTGCGGCCATGCATGCCACCAGTCTTCCATACAGCGTGGTATGCGCCCCCGGCCAGCGCTATCACCCGGCCGTTGTTGCACAGGCAATAGCCACCCTGGCTGAAATGTTTCCTGGAAGGTTTGATATCAATCTGGGTAGCGGCGAAGCATTGAATGAAAACATTACCGGCGAGAAATGGCCCGCCAAACAAACGCGCAATGAACGCTTGCTGGAGTGTGCGGAAATCATCAGAAGGCTTTTAAACGGCGAAACCGTAAGCCACAAGGGGCTTGTAACTGTGGAAACAGCGCGGTTGTATACACTTCCCGAGCAAAAACCCAGGTTATTCTGCGCGGCAGTCAGCAAAGAAACCGCAGCATGGGCAGGCACTTGGACAGATGGTCTGATTACAGTGCATCAGCCTTACGAGGAACTGAAGAAGGTGGTGGATGCATTCCGCAGCAATGGAGGCGCGGATAAACCCGTGCATTTGAAGGTGCAGCTATCTTATGCCAGCTCGGAAGAACAGGCATTTGAAGGTGCGTATGAGCAGTGGCGTACTAACATTTTTCAGGGCACTGTGCTGGGCGATATGCCCACGCCCGAGCATTTCGACGCAGCGGCGGAGTTTGTGAAGCGGGAAGACCTGCAGCGCATGGTGCGCGTTTCGGCCAGCCTGGAAGAGCATGCCGAATGGATTAAGCAGGATTTATCGCTGGGATTTGAACGGATCGCTCTGCATAATGTGAACCGGGAGCAAGAGGCGTTTATCAGCGACTTTGGTCGGCAGGTATTGCCCCGTTTTTCTTAACTTCGGGCATGACATATGATTTCGATGAACTGATTGACCGCAAAGGTACCAGTGCCGTAAAATGGGACGCGAGTGCGGAAGAGACTATACTCCCGATGTGGGTGGCCGACATGGACTTTAAGACTGCCCCACCCATAGTTGAGGCGCTGGCTAAGCGGGTAGCGCATGGCATTTTCGGTTACACCCTGCTTCCTGATACGTTTTTCGAAGCTATTGTAAACTGGTGGCATAAGCGGCACGGGTTCTCTATTCAAAAAGAATGGATCATACCCACCACGGGTATCATTCCGGCCTTGTCGGCCTTAATCCGTTCCCTGACCGCGCCGGGCGACCAGGTATTACTGCTCTCCCCGGCTTATAATCACTTTTACGAATCAATCGGCAGTGGTAGCTGCCAGGTCATCGAATCCGAACTGATATACAGCGATGGCCGTTATACGATTGATTTTGATGACGTGGAAGAGAAAGCGCAGCAGGAGTCGACGAAGATCATGATCATCTGCAATCCGCATAACCCTACCGGCCGGGTATGGAACCGGGAAGAACTATCAAAACTGACTGATATTTGCAGAAAACATGGCCTGATCATCGTTTCAGACGAAATTCATTCAGACCTGGTACATACAGGGTTCCGGCATATTCCCACTGCCGCTGTTGCCGGTCCGGAAGCCGTGATTACGCTTTCATCTCCGAGCAAGAGTTTCAACTTGGCGGGACTACAGGTTGGATACCTGTTTACTGCACACACCGGATACCGGGAAAAGATTGAGGCTACCTTTCGCATGCAGGACACCAATATGTTCAGCCCTTTCGCGGTTGAGGGGCTGCAAGCTGCATACAACGAAGGCGAGCCCTGGCTTGAAGCGCTAAAGGTCTATTTGTATAACAACTACCTCTATCTCCGGGAAGTATTCAAAACCAAACTTCCGGGCCTTAGTGTGCTGCCCTTAGAGGCGACGTATTTGGTTTGGGCCGACTGCCGCTCACTCCCGATCTCAACTACCGAACTTTCGGCCGCACTTCTCGAACAGGAGAAATTGTGGATCAACGCGGGCAGCATGTATGGCATGGGCGGAGAAGGATTCCTTCGGATCAATATAGCCTGTCCGCGCCCCCTGCTTGAAGAGGGTTTGGACAGGCTGGTGCGAGGAGTATCAGGACGACAAAAGTCGTAACCCCTTCACGATAGTTACCGGCCACCTAGCAGCCTCCATGCTCCTACCTTGTTCGGGAATAGTCTGGGTCTGGTCTGGGCTTTGTTCGCAAAATAGGGTACCTTTTGTGGACAAGTGTTGGATTAAACCCTGATTAAGCCCGAACTTGGTGGACACCTGTTACTATCAAATGACGGTGAAGTTTATCTTATCCACGCCAATGTTACCTGTTTTAGGGTCATACGCATACACATGCACTTCATAATCGCCCTTAGCTGTAATGGGTATCGCGGCTTCGAAATTATTCCAGACATCAGTGATTTTTAAAGGTACTTCACCGATCTTCTGCCCATTATGCTTAATGATCGCCTTCGTCGTAAATGCCTCGGAATCCCAGGTGCCTCCTTTGGATATGACACAGCCGCAAGCCATGGTAATGCTCGCTTTCAAGGGCATTTTACCCTCCTTAATGGATTCCAGCCGTGTATATTGCTGTGTTGTCGGCGCAAGGATATCGACGATAAAACCTGGAATCTCCACCACGATACCGTCGCCCAGTATGTCTTTCCCGGGAATCAGCCAGGTTTGTGTAGTTATTTTTTTCGTACCGTTTCTCCGGTTAACGGAGGCGATGACCTCTATGTCGACAAACGTCGGATCTGTGAGCTCCAGCGAAGCTTCAAACTTCGAGGTGCCCGCGTCGGCAAGCTGCTGATTTCGCTTAATAGCCTCTGCCATAATCACATTGGTGTTTCCAGATCCGCCTGTTGCCATACCCTTAGCCATAACCTCACCTGTCATATTGTTCCGAATGGTTACATGTACGCCAAGCGATGCAGGCAGGAACTTAGCATCTTTCGCTTTCGCTCTTACGATGATTTTGGTTGTTTGGGCGAGGCCAATTGCTGAATAAAGAATCAGTAATATGGCTATCCATTTTACTTTCATTTGCATAGTATGGGGGGCTTAACTGCTTATTTCGCTTTTTTTCCGAATAATTCCTCAAGTTTATGATTGAGCATCTCTCCGCGGAGGTCTTTTGCGATAATATTGCCTTGAGGATCTACCAGCAGCGTGCTCGGAATTCCGTTGATGCCGTAGTACTGCGACACCTCGTTCTTCCAACCCTTAAGATCAGATAGCTGTGTCCACGGCATCCCGTCGTCTTTGATCGCTTTCTTCCAGTTTTCCGCTTTATCGTCTAGTGAAATGCCGACTACCGTAAAGTTCTTGTCTTTGTAGGTGTTGTATGCTTTCAGCACATTAGGGTTTTCGGCTCTGCAAGGTCCGCACCAGCTTGCCCAAAAGTCGACCAGCACATATTTGCCTTTAAAGGCAGCGAAGCTAACGGGCTTACCGTCAACGTCGTTCTGAGTAAAGTTCAGCATTGGGGTGCCGATGTCACTCCGCTTAAGCACGGTTAGACGTTCGGCCAGGCGCTGACCTTCCGCCGTCGCCTTTGCCTTTGGACCGAGCTTGTTGTAGGCCGATTGTATGTCTTTGTAACTGCCCATGCTTGCACGGTCGGTAACCAGACTAAGGCTTAAGGCACTTTCGGGATGCGCAGAAATGTATTTGTCGGCCAGCTCCCTTCTCTGACGTCTGATATCATCAAGTTTCTGCTCAATAGCAAGCTGCTCCTCCTTACTCACCTTTCCGTATTTCTCGTACAATGGCATTTGCTGATCGTCAAGAAATTTTTGGGAGGCTTCAAAAGCGTCAGCTTCTGTCTGCGTTTTAGAGCCGGTCACTTTAAGCGCGTGCAGAGAATCTGCAGTACCCCTGATGGCGATATTCCCGGGTTCAAGGAATACCCATGCGGCCTGCCGCGGAAACATGATGGTTACTTTCTGCGGTTCCTTGAAGCTGCCCGTCCAGGTGAACTTTCCATCTTTTGTTTGCACCGTACCCGTTTTCGTTTCCTTTCCTTCATAGTAGTAAATGTTAACCTCTACGTCGCCGAGGCCCTTGATGTCGCCCGTTACTTTGGTCTGCTGAGCATACGCTCCGCCCACTACATAGAGGAGGCAGGCGCTTAATAATGTTCCAATTTTTTTCATAACGTACTATGTTAGTTAAATAAATGTAATAAATACTTAGTTAAATATTTCTGCTAGTTTTTTATCCATAGCCTCGTCGTTTTCACCACCTCCCCCGTAGCGTCCTACAATAACGCCGTTCTTATCAATAAGTATTTTCGTTGGCAGGGAATGAATAGCATAAGCATCGCTAAGATCCGATGACCGGTCGAAGTCGTTACCTACCCGCTTAAGGCCGCGTAGTACATGACGCCATACGCCTATTTTATCCTGGGCAACAGCCTTCTTCCAGGCTTCATGATTACTGTCGTCGTCAGACACGCCTACGATTTCAAGTCCTTTATCTTTGTATTTGCTATAGAGCGATAAGAGGTGCGGGTTTCCTTTCCGGCAGGGTACACACCAACTGGCCCAGAAATCGAGTAATATGTATTTCTTGCCGCGGTAGTCGTTCAGGTCGAGCTGCTGTCCGTTGATATCTGTAGCTCTAAACAGATTGGCCTTTGCACCCGGAGATCCGCCTTCCAGGCTTCTAAGTTCCTCAGCAATCTCTTTCCCCTGGCTGGTTGCTTTAATTCTGTCGGACAATCCAGCATAAAGCGCCTTGCCCTCCGAAAGCGGCATACCCGAAACCCTCCACCGTAAGGCATAAGCAGAGTAGTACGAATCTGGGCGCGTTTTGATATACTCCATATCAATTTTGTCCATCGCTTCCCTGTACGGATCCATTTGATCTTTAATATCATTCGCTTTTTCTTTGAGCGCATCAAGTTCCGTCTCCGATTTCCCAGCTTGTCTTGCCTCGATATAACGTTTGTTGGCCTCATCATAAGCCGCACCTATTTTTGCGATCTGGTCGAGCTGCGCTTTCTTTTTGCTTTGTAAGTCAGCATACTCCTGGTGTGTTTTTGAACCTGTGACCTTCAGATTCTTGAAGTCGCCCGCCGTCAGATCGATGGTTTGGCTTGCCGGCTCAAGGAAAAACGACCCCACGTTAGGATCGTCCATGGCACGACCTGCAGTGGGACCAATAATATAGGCCATAGACGGCTCGCCAAGTGAGCCTTTAAAGACGAAAGAACCGTTGTTTATAACTGCGCTATCCTGTAAATATTTGCCATTCGCAGCGTAATTAAGTTTGATATAACCAGATGATTGCCCTTTTATCTTTCCATTAAGAACAAAAGAGTTTTGTTGCGCAAGCGCTGGCATAAAGCCAGCGCTGATTAAAAACGCGAATAAATAATGTTTCATAGTCTTAGTTTTTACTGTATCCTGTGTTTTGTTCACCAAACAGCGGATTGTACCGGAATTCGGTTACAGGCACTGGAATGATGTACTGGATCTGACTGGTAATGCTCGGCTTGAGTTGCTGAACAGTTGCGAAAGGCAACCTGAGCAAGGCCATCCATTCACTGCCGTCCTCACCTACAAGGCTTTTCGAAGTCTCTTTGTAAATTTCTATTAAGAGCGCTTCCGGAGAGTTTGCCGCTTCAACTGACAGATATGGAATATTATTGGTAGTCGCAGTTATTCCCGCTTTTTCCTGGATCTGGTGTACCAGCCCTTTGGCAGTAGCCAGACTGCCGCCAGATCTGACGATCGCTTCAGCTTTAAGCAGATACACCTCGGTCAGACGTATCGCGTAGTCGGTTTCAGTAAGCAGAGACGGCGTTCCGTTTACCAGCTGATATTTAGTAAAATAAAATGTGTTCGGCGATGAAGTTGAGGGATTAGCAATGCCAATAACCCAGTTTTGCCGGGGATCGTTTGCGTACAGGTCTTTCAATTTTGCCTTTGCAACATACAAAGCCGATGCAGATGGCCAGTATTGCCTGCTTTTGCTATAGGGATCGGAAGGCTGGAGCGCTTGTGGTTTTACACCCAAGATTACTTCTTTACTAGCCAGACCATTTTTATGAAATATGTCCTCTGCAATTGGCTCCAGTACAAAAGGACTATTTTGGATGATGTTATCAGCAAGGCTTATCACCTCGTCATAATCACCTTGCTGCCCCCGATTAATCAATACCCGCATTTTCAAAGCCATAGCCGCCCATTTGGTGGCGTAATGATTTGGGTTTGTTACCGGTGCATTTGCAATGGCTTCATCGAGATCGGAAAGGATAAAGTCGTAGCTTTCCTTTACTGTACTGCGCTTTTTAGCAATATTCGTCAACGTCGATAGCTCGTCACGAAGTAACACACCCTGGGTGCTGCCTATTTTGTACCACTCTGCGTAATAGCTCAGTAGCTTAAAATGGGAATAAGCCCTTATAAACTTGGCTTCGCCCAGGATTTCCTTTTTCCGGTTGCCTGTGAAAGCGTTATCTGGTAGCGCATTGACTCCCTTTAATACGCCATTTGCAGCATTTAGAGACCGGTATGATTCATCCCAAAAAGTACCCGACGCACTAAGGTTCTGGTTATCTTCCTGCCCCAACTGGCCAAAGCCGTAGCCAAGGTAGCCAGCAAACATGGCCGGCAGAACCTGGTGCATCTGCCAGCCGGTTTTTATATTGGTTGCGTTGGCAAAGTTATAGTAGGCGCCGTTTAAAGCAATCTGAGCAGTAGCCTGATCCAGAATCGTATTTGATTCGACTTTAGCATTTTTTGGTAAGGCTCCAAGTTCCTTTTCACAGCTGTAAATCACCGTAAGCATGACGGCGGCTGTAAGAATTTTATATAATATTTTCATCTTCCATTTATTTGAATGTAAATCCACTCTTGTCTGTTCCCTACAAGCCAACGCGTACGCCGAAACTGAACTGTCTTACGTACGGGTAACCCCCTGAATCGCTATAGCCGCCGATTAAACTATACGGATCGTTGCTCGTTTCCGGATCAACACCCGGATAATCCGTAATTGTGAACAGGTTGGTTCCCGAAACGTAAGCCGAGATGCCGTTTACCTTTAACCGGTCCGTTAAGCCCTTTGGAAACTGGTAAGCAAGCGTTACGGACTTTAGCTTGATAAAAGAGGCATCATAAACATTATTACTCGCCGCATAAGCATAGGTGCCCTGGCCCTGGATTAATCGCGGCCTGGTGGCACTGGGATTTTCCGGTGTCCAGCGATCCAGGATCGCTACACTTTTGTTAGTGCGTTTTGCCATATCCTGGTTTTGCACGTCAGCGAGATAGAAAATATCCCCACCGTAGGAGAAGGTAGCGAGCGTAGTAAGGCTGAAATCTTTGTAGGCTAACCTATTCGTGTAACCGCCGTAATACTTTGGCTCGGCACGCCCAATGATATCATCCTTAAAATAACGTATTCCCGGAACACCGAAAGCATTGTCGTCAAGAATATAGCTGGCGTCGCCAATTCCTAGATAAGGATAACTTCCGGCCAGTATGTTCCCTTGTTTATAAGCGTCTACCTCAGCCTGGGTAGTCAATATTTTATCGAATACCCGTCCATATAACAGTCCAACGGGTTCACCTACTTTCAATACGGTATTCCCGTAGTTATATATCGTCGGATTATTCGGATCAGCGAAGTCGTTTGACAGTGCCAGAACCTTGGAACGGTTTCCAGACACATTCATTGTACCCGACCACTGGAAGTTCTTGTTACGAATAAAATCACCGCTCAGTTCTACTTCAAGACCTCGGTTACGGATATTCGCAATATTTGCCGTAACACCGTTGAAACCGGAACTCGCCGCAACGGTTGTTGGGAACAAGACTCCTGTGGTCGACTTTTCGTAATAACCGACACCGCCGCGCAGCCTTGCATTGAAAAATGCAAAGTCAATTCCAGCATCTTTCTGCAGCGTAGATTCCCATTTCAGTTTATCATTACCGAGCTGACTGGGCGACAAGCCGTTCAGCCCTGCATAAGATACGGGTGCATACAGCGTATAGAACAGATTGTCTGCAATGTTTTGCGTTCCAGTATATCCAGCGCTTGCACGGAGTTTTATTTCACTGATCCAACTGATCTCCTTCAGGAAGTTTTCCTGTGAAATGCGCCAGGCGACACCACCAGAAGGAAAATACCCTACACGATTTGCTTTAGGAAACTTAGACGATGCATCTGACCTGCCGGTAAAAGTAAACAGGTATTTATCCATCAGACTGTAGTTGGCCCTCATGTAAAAACTTAGTAACGAGTTCTGGTCGGAAGTGCCGGTAGCAGGCAGGGTTACAGCTGCCGAAGATAGATTGTTCAGGTAAGTGTCGTCCGGGAAGCCCTGTCCGCTTGCAGAAAAAGCGTTTGATTTGGTGATCTGCCAGGAGGTACCCACCAAAAGGTTAAGACGGTGGTTCTCGTTGAACTCCTTGTCCCAGGTCACCGTGTTTTCAAAGAACGTATTCGTTTGCTGGGCCTGCGATTGCGTGGCGGTACCGTTATTAGAACTTCCCGTTCCGTTTGGTGTAGCTATGGAAGCCGTGCTTGGAATGTAATTGTTCTGACGGTAATTATTGTAATTCACCGCCACGGAGCTTCTGAATTTCAGATTGCTAAGAATATCATATTCTCCCGCGACATTTCCGATCAGGAATATCGTGTTCGACTTGTTTACGCCTTTAGTGAGCAATAAAGGATTTTGGAATCCCTCATAGGCGTATGCACCAATTGATGCGGGATCAATAACCTTGACACTTCCATCTGCATTGTATGGCTCTACAGTGGGCGGTGCAAACATCGCCTGCGTATAGATACCATTGGTAATGTTGTTTGTCATGAAGCCATAGTCGAGATTCGTATTAAACCGAAGTTTAGAAGTGATGTCGTTATCCAGGCTCACTTTACCAGCAAGGCGGGAGTAGTCGGTACCAATAACAGTGCCCTCATTCTTGTTGTAGGTTATGGATGTGTAATAGCGTGAACCTGTTCCACCACCCCTCACCGAAACATCGGCATTTTGTGTAATACCGTTTCTCAGCACAAGATCCATCCAATCCGTATTGGCTGTTCCAAAGAAATTCGGATCGTTGAGGATCTGCGTTGCGAGCGGATTGGGGGCCAATGCAGGAACCAGGGCTGCACGGGCATTATTCAGGTTTTGGGCAGCTTCCTTTACCAGCATGATATATTGATCACGGTTCAGCACCCGCTCCTTTTCGGGACTGCTTATCCCCGTGTAATAGTTGGCTTCCAGAACCGGCTTTTGATTTGCCTTACCCTTTTTAGTCGTGATAATCACTACTCCGTTGGCCGCGCGCGAACCATAAATAGCTGTTGCCGAAGCATCTTTGAGAATATCGATGGTTTCTATATCATTGATATTTAACCCACCCAAACTATTTAGTCCGCGTGCAAAAGAACCGGCCACGGTAAAGTTAGGGTCGTCGTTACCCCCTCTTTCTACCGGGCTAACAATATCTGCGGCGCCCGCCTGATAACGGTTTTGCACCTGGACCTGCACCCCGTCGATGATATAAAGCGGATCGTTTCCACCCATCAAAGAAGTTCCGCCCCTGATGCGGATCTTGGCTACCCCGCCCGGTGATCCGTCTGCCTGCACCACCTGTACCCCGGCTGCCTTACCCGTCAACGCCTGATCGATGGTGGCAAAAGGCACGTTGCGCACCTCGTCGAGGTTTACTGAAGCCACAGAACCTGTGAGGTCTTTTCTTTTGGTGGTTCCATAGCCTACCACCACAAGATCTTCCAGGTTATTCTGGCTCAATGTCATGGATACCCTCATATTGGGGGTGGCGCGCAGCTCCTTCGTTTCGTATCCCACATAACTAAAGACCAGAATCGTGTTCGCGTCAACGTTGATGACGAAAGCGCCCTGATCGTTGGTACGGACACCCCTGTTAGTCCCTTTTATTTTAACTCCGGCACCCGGAATCGGCTTGCCGCTTTCATCGACCACTACACCCCGAATGTCTTCAGCCGAAAAAAATTGGCCTATCTGGTCGAGTATAGAGGGTTCCCTTTTTGATACTACCACCGAATTTTTCAAAACGGTATATTCAAAAGGTTGTCCTTCGAAAACCTGCTTCAGTACATCTTTCAGCTCGGTATTTTTTACGCTGATACTTACAGGGTTTGCATTTCTCAGGTTGCTGTTGGTGAACAGGAAATCGTATCCACTTTGCGCCCTGATCTGATCGAGCACCTTTTTTATAGGGGCATTTTTTTCTGAGAGCGTAATCTTCTGGGCATAGGTACCTGCGCTAACCTGCAGGATCGCTGCAATCATGATCAAAGTGGTCAGCTTCATAATGAGCAGAATTTTAGGGAGACGGCAAAAAAGACCCCTACCCCTTGTGGTGTAAATATTGTACATTTGCTAGTTGGTTTTACATGGCTGGCCATCATTTTCGAAGATGGGAGGGCCAGTCAATAGTTGATCGTTCAGATTAGTTAATGTTAAGCCAGTTATTACGCCCCGGTTCCTAGGCCGGGGTGCTTTTTTACTGGAATTACCATGTAGAATTATCTCATAACGGTAACCCTCCTTCCCTCAATCTTAAAATGAACGGTTTTGGTTGTTTCGAGCATGGCCAGCACATCGCTGATTTTTTTGAACCTAGAAATTGTTCCCGTAAAACCTTCATCGGTGATGTCGCCCTCGTAGGCGACATCTATATCGTACCATCTCGCCAGCTTAGACATGATGTCTGTAATGCTTTCATTGTTAAACCGGAAATAGCCATCTTTCCATGAAACTGCTTCCTCCAGATCGGCTTTTGCCTGGCTCAATTGGCCACCTGTTAAAACGGCCTGGTAGCCCGGAGTTAAAATAAGCTCGCTATTGGAGGCAGTAACGCGGACGCTGCCCTCCAGCAAGGTGGTTCGTATCGATCTGTTTTGTGTGTAACTGTTGATATTGAAGTGTGTTCCCAACACGCGAACTTCCTGCCCGTTCGTTTTTACCACAAAAGGTCGGGCCGGGTCTTTTGCCACTTCGAAGTAAGCTTCGCCGGAAAGCTCAACAATGCGGCTTTGATCATTGAAATACTGAGCGAAAGTAAGTTTGCTTTCCGAGTTCATTACCACCAGCGTGCCATCAGACAATTGAATCCTGTACGTGCCACCGCGCGGCGTTTCCGCAGTGATCTCCTCCGCAGAACCAGGGTTGGCAGTCGCATTTGGACCACCTACCCTTGCACCATCCGTATAGGTTAATCCTTCAGCCCCGATCACTACACCAGCCTTGACCGAGCTGAGGTTCAGCGTATCACCGTTGGCAAGCGTAAGCACAGCCAGGTTTCCTCCCGGGGCGATATCCTGTTCGGGCGTTATTGAATCCTTAATGCCTTGTGGAGCAGATCCGTAAAAATAAATACCTGTGCTCAGGACCAGAAAAACAGTCGCCGCAGCCGCAACACGCTGCAGCAGCCTTATGCGCCGCCCCTTGTCGAGATAAGCATTCAGCCGGTGCAGACCCGCATCGTGCTCCGCCAGCAAGTCTTGTTCACTTAACCTGGCGCCTTCCGGATACTTGAGGTACCAGCTTTCTACCAGAGCACGCTCGGAAGCACTTGCCTTGCCGTTGTTATATTTTTCAATTAACTGATCTGCCTCTTCTGATTTCATAATAATTGCGCGGGATTACGCGCTTTAATGATAAGACACGGCAAACCACTCCAGGGACTAGATAAAAATGAAAAAAAATTAAAATAGCAACAAAAGCCCTTTTTGGCCCAGTTTACCACGCAGGATTTTAAGCGCATTATGTACCTGATTGCGCACGGTGTGCGGTGATATGTTTAGCGCTTCCGCTATCTCCTGGTGACTCATCTCCATCTTCCTGCTCATTTCAAATACCATCCGCATTTGAGCAGGCATTGCCTCAATTTCTTTTTCAATTAGTGCCCGCAATTCTTTCTCTCGAAACTGCTCTTCTATGACCGTCTCCCCGCGATCAATAAATTCCTGCAGCGAAGCCGCAAAGTTGTCCCTTACCTTCTTATTCCTGAACAGATTGAGTACCCGGTTGCGCACTGAGGCATAGAGATAGGCAGACAGACTGGTATTGAGTTGAATTTGGTGCCGGTTTGTCCAGAGGTAGACAAACAATTCCTGTATAATGTCACGTACCTCCTCGCGGTCGGCCAGCCTGCGGTAAGCGTGGCTATAAAGAAGCCCCTGGTATCTTCTATATATTTCATTGAGCGCGCCGCGGTCATCCTGCTTTAACAGGTTCAGCAACTGCGCATCTGTTTGTGAACTATAAACACTCATAAACTTCCAGGGTAAAGCTAGTAAAAAACCATGCTTTTTTCCTGCTTTTGTGGTAACTTGTCCTGCTAATCAAACATAACACCAAATGTTCAGGATTTCCTCGTATATCATATCTGCGCTCGCTGTAATCGCCCAAATGTTCGGTTTCTCGTTTTCAGGTTCCGGGCAGGACAATACCGTATACAATGCAGAACTGCGCAGGTTAAAACTCGAATCGCAGAACCAGCTGGGATCGCAGATAGATCAGTTCAATGCCTACAAAGAAAGACCTGACTCTGACGGCCCCTACAATGCCACAAACAATAAGGCTTTCCTCATGAATAACGTTCCGCTGTTCATGAGCTCCGACAGCGTGATCTCTAAGGTGTACAACTATCGCTGGTGGATGATCAGTAAGCATCTTAAGGAATACCAGGACCCGTACGACAATAAAAAGTACTGGGTGGTCACAGAATTTTTCGGGGTTAAGCCCTGGGCTTCGTTGAGCGGCGCGATTACCTGTCCGGCTGGCCACCAGTTTTACGATGTACGCTGGTTGCGTGACGAAAAGTATTTAAAATCTTACGCCGATTATTTCATGAGCGGGTCGGCATCTAAGCTGAACCAGCGTGAAAACGGCAACTTCCTTACTTACCTGAGCCGCCCCGAAAGTCACCATTTCTCGAGCTGGATGGTAAATGGGGTAGATGCCTTTTTGAAGATACATCCGGACAAGCAGTGGCTACAGCAAATACTTCTCGACCTGGAACGCCATCAAAAGGGCTGGGACAGCCTTTTTACCGTAAAAAATACGAGTGCTAAAACGGCGGGTATGTACAAGATCCTCGATTTATACAATGGCATGGAGTTCAGTCTCTCGGCCGTGATGGGACTTATAGCAAGCAAAGGCCCATACAGCATTTACACGGATGAGACCTGGAGAGATTATTATCTGGGCTGGGGAACCACTGACAAAGCGGCACAAACGGAGCAGGCGAAACTATACCCAACAGCCTTCCGTAAGGGATATCCGGATTATTATATGGTGAGGCCTTCGCTGAACGCCTATATGTATGGCAATCTGAAATCTTTGTCTGATCTGTATCAACTGAACGGAAAAAGCGGTAAATCGGCCGAATACCTTGCGAAAGCAAATCGGCTGCAGCGCAAAGTGCTGAAGGTATTGTGGAATGAAGAGGATCAGTTTTTCAATTCCTTAAGTGCGGGGGATAATGAGTTCGGCACGGGCGACTATGAGGCGCGTGTCCGCGAATCCGTTGGCTATTCGCCCTGGTATTTTAACCTCATCCCCGCTTCCAGCTACCAGAAATATAGCAAGGCATGGGAAATGTTTTCTTCGCCAAAGGGCTTTTACCACGAAAAGGGCATGACTACTGCGGAAAGGCAGCACCCTTATTATAATGAACAGGCTTACGCCTGGAACGGACGGGGCTGGCCCTATGAAAACTCGATGGTTTATAAAGGCTATGCAAACTACCTGAGGGACTATAAAAAGAACGCATCGGCGAAAGAAAAGGAGTTACTGCTCGATTATATCAGCAAACTCGCTGTAATGCATGGCAAGGAGCCCAACATCGGCGAATGGTACATCCCCAGTAACGGCGATGGCTTTGGCGGGGAGAAAGACTATTTCCACTCGAGTTTTCCGGACATGATCATCGAAGACCTGATCGGTTTTAAGGCATCACACAGCTCCAGCTTTGCCGTGCAACCTTTGTTGCCCGACAACAGCTGGGATTATTTTTACCTTGGCAACCTTCGTTACCACGGACATGATGTTGACATCATCTGGAAAAAGGACTGGGACACAGCCAAACCCGGCAATCAAAGCAGATTATGCGTTTGGATAGACGGCAAACTCCAGTCGCAGGCCACTACCTATAAACTACCGGCCAAAATCAAACCATAGCGTCCGCTTTATCCGCTCCGCTTTTGCTTCATTCTTCTGACCCTCCGGGCCTGTGGATCTTGCTGCGTGGAATTTGTTGCCGATCGGATTAATAGCATCCAGAAACCCTATGCTCCCTTCCGGAAAGACTGGTCCGACGTTATTATTCAGGACGTCCTTTTCCTTCGCCGGCCTGAGCATTTGAAAAAAGACATCTTCATCGTTGGAGTACACCGTAAACGGCGACTCCTTAGTCTGCACCGTTACCCAGCTTACCTCAGCATGGTAGCCCTTAAACTCAGGATACTGCCAATGCTCTCCGGTGACGGTATTGTTATAGGTTTTTTTCCATACGCCTAGTTGCTGACCCTTCATGCGGTTCTTCCATACGCGAAAAGGTCCGCGCCCGCGCCATCTCATACCGGTGATCTTTTCCTCGGGATAATTAAAGGTTATACCGCTAAAATCCGCAGCGTCCTGTCGACCATATTCATATTCGAGTTTTGCCGGTGTACCTGAAGCAAAAGTCCATCTAACACGCAAAGCACCTGCACCCCCGTAACTCGCTTCAACCACGTACTGGCCATCAACTTCATGGTGGGAAAACATCTTCAATTCGGCTGCGCCGCTTGCAAGGACCGGTCCGCCCGACAAGGACACAGTTTCTCCCTTCCTGAGCACCTGGCTGATATACCCGGTTACCTTGTCGAATACATAGGTCGTGCCATCGCATATGATCTGAAGATTGTCGCCCTGATCGTCCGCTTTTAGCTGCGCCGACCGAGCGGATCTCGTTTTCTGAACCATCACCTCAGCTGGCTTCAGCGCCCAGCTCCAGGTAAAAATCTCTTTTTTATCGGCCCCATAAGCAGTTAAATACAAGGCGCCGTAGTTTCTCCATGAGCCCGGCAGGTTCAGTTCCAGCCAGCCCTTTTCCCCCGGTTTTACATTCGCCAGCTTAGGATAACCCGATGCCCTTACGATAGGCTCCGTACCTTTCTTGTCTGCCGCAGGAAAATCGACCAGTTTCCATTGGAAGGTGCATTGATTGAGGTTCGTAAAGTCGTACCTGTTCTCTACCTCTATTCTACCTGAAAAGTCGGCCCCGATCTTGCGAAGTCCCACGTAGACAGGCGACCATATTTCCTTAATGGTATAAAAGCTGCCCTCCTTTTCACGGTGCGGACCAACGATGCCATCGGCTCCATGATTGCCGTCGGTATCGTATGCGCCGTTCTTATCCGTGCGAAGGATCGCCTCGTCTACAAATGCCCAGATAAAGCCGCCTGCGCCATGCGGGTGCTTCAGCATCTGGTTCCAGTAGTCGTCCAGACCGGCCCCCGCTCCTCCGTCGTACAGGCCATGCATAAACTCGGTTGGGAAAAATACCTCTTTGCCTGTGGCAGCAGATTTTACCATGTAATCGTAATCGGGATAATGACGCGTATCTGTTCCGTTAAACTTTTCCCAGGGATGTATTACGGTCCGCTTCTGCGGATCGTACCAGGCATAGTCATTATCGAGTGCGCGGTTGAATCCACCCTCATTACCATTGGCCCAAAACAGGATGGACGGGTGGTTAACATCCCTTACAACCAGTTCCTTAACCAGTTTGCGACCGGCTACGGTGTCATATTTCGACTGCCAGCCTGTAAGTTCGTCTATCACGTACAGACCTACAGAATCGCACACGTCCAGAAAATCCTGATCCGGCGGGTAATGGGACATCCGCACCGCGTTCATATTCATCTCCTTCATCAGGCGCACATCCAGGAGATGGATGCTATGGCTCAGCGTGCGACCACTCTCAGGCCAGAAGCTGTGCCGGTTACTGCCTTTAAGCAATATCTTTTCCCCGTTTACATAGAGTCCGTCATTTTTCCTCAACTCAACTGTTCTGAAACCAAACTTCTGTTTAACCTGATGGATAATCTGCCCCGCATTTTTTATGGTCACCACAACCTGATACCTGTTGGGGAACTCGGCACTCCACAATTGCGGGCTATTTAGTTGCGAGCGCAGTACGACCGAGTCGGCCGTATTCCCTGCATTGGCAGAAAATGACGCGCCCGCGGCCTTGCCTTCCAGGGTTTGGATTTGCGCCTCAATAGTTTCCGTACCATTCAGGTTTTCCGGAAATACCTGCATCTCAAAAGAGCCGTCGGCCTTAGCATTTATCGCCACCCGGTCTATAAACTTCTGCGGCACAATTTCCAGGTAAACAGGTCGGAAAATTCCGCCCAGGATCCAAAAGTCACTTTTCCGCTCCGCCTGGTTCACCGAGGCATTCGCCGATGTTTTGCTGACCGTTACTTCCAGCAGGTTTTTACCTGACGGCTTCAGCAAATCGGTAATATCATATTTAAAACGATAAAAAGCGCCCTGGTGAACCGGCCCGGCCATTTTGCCGTTAATCATCACTTTGGTGTCTGTCATGGAACCTTCGAAGACAATAAACACCCGCTTTCCATCCACTTTACCAGTGCCGAACTCATATTTATACAGGCCTTGTTCATTGGACTTTACCTTGTCGTGCCCATAATTATAGGAACCAAAACCCTGCAATTCCCAGTTGGACGGCACCGGTATTTTTGTCCAGTACCCGCTTTTTCTGCCATCGGTGCAGAAGAAGTCCCAGTTCACCGTATGGTCCTTGTCTCTTCCAGAAAGATATTTAACGATTGTGGATTGCGCCACTGCAGAGGAGCAGGCCAGGATGAATAATATTGCGGTACAAATTCTTCTCATCGTCGATACGTTTATCGCAAGATTAAGAAGTTCGGGCCTACAAAGCAAAAGCCCGCCTTGATAAAACTACGCAATCGTTCCCGGAAAAGTGATGATTTAAGCGCCATAGTGCCATGATTTTTTCTTATACTTGTTTATGTTCCAGGCAGCAACAATCAAGCAAATTGCTCAGGCCTTGTCGGTTTCCCCATCTACCGTTTCGCGGGCGCTGACCGACAGCCATGAAGTAAGTGCCGAAACAAAACGGCAGGTGCTTGCCTATGCAGAAAAGGTAAACTATCGTTCTAATCCTGTTGCACGTGGTTTGAGAAATAAGAGAACCAATTCCATAGGTGTCTCGGTGGCCGACATTGCCAACAGCTTTTTTTCCCAGGCCATCAACGGCATCGAGTCGGTTGCTTACGAGAGAGGCTACCATGTGATCATCACGCAAAGCCACGACACTTACCACCGCGAAGTGATCAACGTAGAGCACCTGGCAAACCGCTCGGTTGATGGCCTGCTGATCTCCATGTCGTCGCAAACAACAGACTACAGCCATGTAACCAACCTTCATCAGCGCGGCCTGCCCCTAGTCCTGTTTGATCGGATTATCCCGGAGATGCAGACCTTTAAGATAACCACAGACAACGTAAGGTCGGCCTTCGAAGCAACTTCCCTTCTCATCCAGAAAGGATATAAAAAGATCGCGTTTTTAGGTAATGCCCCACATCTGTCGATTACGCAAGAACGCCTTCAGGGATATTCAGATGCCCTGGCTGCACACAACCTGAACCTTGAGCAGCATCTCGTTAAGTACTGCTACGAAGGCGGAAGAAATCGAGAAGAAATAAAAGCCATTGTACAGGAACTGCTGTCGGCACCATGGGGAACGGAGGCGCTTTTAATTGCAAGTGACCGGATCAGCACCGAGACCGTCCGGGTTTTAAGTATGCTCAACGTGCCCCGCCCTTTAAGTATTATAGGCTTCTCCAACTCGGAGGTGATAGACCTCCTGTCGCCAGGCATTTCCTACATCCGCCAAAATGCATTTGAAATGGGCAGGATCGCTGCCCAAAAACTCATCACGTTGATTGAAAGCAAATACCCGGTTTATGAATTTGACACGACTTTACTAAGCAGTGAGTTACACTGGGTGGGTATCTGAACGCGGAGGGTTTAAACACCCGCCAGCGTGATCAGCAATATAGAAGCGTGGATCAGTAAGCTCAGTCCGAATACAAATATCGTTGTCCTTGTTTTCATGCCGCTCATATTACACACAATGTTTACGAAGAAGATAACCATACTTGCAGCCAGACAGGGAAGTACATGTCCGCCTAAAGCGTACACTGCCACAAAAGTAAGCGGCACGAGAATGGTTGCATGAACCAGTATAGATACAAGAAACCAACCCAGATGGTACTTTTGCTGACCATCAGCGAATTGGTTATATCTGTGTATTAAAGAAACTGAAGGTGCTGTTGTTAATGCTAGTGTTGCCATGATGTTATTAATTTAATAACTCAAAGATCAGGCTCTTGCGACTCGTCCGCCATGACATCCATCATCAGCATTTGGGACGCTGGTTATAACTTTTAGTGATGAGGGTCACCTAAGCAACGTTAAGTGAGCGTTTGATTTGGGGCAATCCATAGAAAAAAGCCGGGAAAAGTCGGCACACCCTTCGACTTTTGTCGGATAACAAGCGGCTTCCATGCCCCTACCTTGTTCGGGAATAGTCTGGGTCTGGTCTGGGCTTTGTTCGCAAAATAGGGTATCTTTTGTGGACAAGTGTTGGATTAAGCCCCAATTAAGCCCGAACCTGGTGGAGCGTTGCCCGCGGCTATATGCAGTACGTGAATGCGACGGGTGATAAAGTAAGTACAACACAATGCCCGGGTGAGATTGTTATAGCGTAAGCACACAATTAATGATATATTTACAAAAGGTCTAACGCTTTACGAGACGGGATGCTAAGGTTAGAAAATGTTCAATTAGTTTATAACTCCATACCGACGGCATGTGTAATTATGCGGCCCGACAAGCCGCGCTTTACTATTGCGACTGCGAACAGGGCTTTTCTAGCAGCTACGCACACAAAATCTGAGGACATTATTGGTCAAAGTTTCTTTGAAGCTTTTCCAGCGAATAGCACCGACGATAGTCGCCTGCAAACTTTTCAGCATGCCCTTGACCAGGTTATGGAGCAAAAGAGCGCACAGGTAATGCGGCAGCATCGTTATGATTTACCGCATACGGATGAGGCTGCCGGCAGGGCGCGTTACTGGGACATCGAAATGTACCCCCTGCTGGATTCGCAGGGAGAGGTGCAGTATATTGTGCAGAGTTCTGTAGATATAACATCGCTCGTTGAGGCTGAAAAGAAAGTGAAGGATAGCAATGAGCGCTATGAATATATTAACAAGGCAACCAACGATGCTATATATGACTGGGACCTGGAAAGTAATCATATTCACTGGGGCGATGCTTTCTTCCGCCTGTTTGGTTATGAGGAAAACACCTATTTTCCGATAGAACGATGGGCAAAGCTGGTTCATCCCGAAGATGTGCTGAGCGTTACGGACAGTTTAAACCAGACTTTGGCCGATACGCATAAGAGTAGCTGGGCGGCCAGTTATCGTATAAGACGGCTGAATGACACGTATGCTTTCGTGGAGGAAAATGGTTACATTTTGAGGGATAAACATGGCCGCGCGGTAAGAATGATTGGCGTGATCAAGGACGTGACGGAGCGTGTAGAGGTAAGCTGGACGCAGGCCCATCTGTTGCGTGCGCCGCTGGCACGCATACTGGGCCTTATACAACTTCTCGACGATCCTGGTGACCGGGAGTCGACCCGCCAGGTGCTTAACTATCTGCGAACCTCGGCAACCGATCTGGATTGTATTGTGCGTGAGCTTATTAACAAAAGTCAACACCGCTTGAAAAATGGTTAACTGCGTTGTTACGCTTGAACTAGTCTGTATATTTTCCGTATGCTGGCCGGGCAATCTCGTCAAACTCAGCGGCTAGCTTTTGTAGTCCGGCCCTAAGCTCCTCGCCTTCCATAAACTGACCGTGACCTGATATCATCAGGCTTGGGTTCAATTCGGCCAATGTTAAGGCAGACTGCCGGGACGCATCCCAGTCGGAAGTAAAGTAACGGGGCGGACCGTTTACTTCTTCTTTTTGAAGCAGTACGTTGTATAGGGAATCCTGGCGCACCGTGATCACGGCATCGCCGCTAATGAGCACACCGTCGTCTTCCCGGTAAAATGCCACATGGCCAGGCGAGTGTCCGGGCGTGCTTATCCAGCTCCACTCGGAAAAACAGGGCATACGATCGTGATGCGGCAATTCGTGCAGTGCAGAAGCAACGTTGGTGGCTTCGTGCGGATATATGGATGCAATTTTCGCAAGCAAGCCACCTTCTACTGAAGGATCGGGCTCGGGATAAGCATGCGACCCGTTTAGGTAAGGAAACTCATTGATGTGTGCGTATACCGGGACCCCCCAATGCTCGAGCAGATAAGTAAGTCCGCCTACATGGTCAAAATGTCCGTGCGTGAGCGCTATACACTTTGGCGGGTTGTCTTTTCCGAAGCGTTCTTCAGCTACCTTCAAAACGGTTGGACCGCTGCCTGGCATTCCTGCATCGATAAGCACCCAGTCGCCCCCCGGCCTGCCCACCATGACTACATTAACAATTTGATTTGTGTAGTAATAAATATCTGGTTTACTTCCTTACCTGAACCGGCCGAAACGGAGGTCATAGGAATAAAATGGTTGTCTTCGCTCTGTTTCATAATGATCTATCTTTACATGGTTAGCGCTACGAAAACTGCGCCGGTCTTTTCTTTTTTCTGTGCGGTTTCGAAGGCTTTGTTAATTTCATCGAGCGGAAAGCTGTGCGTGATCATTTTCCTGGCGTTGAGTTTTCCTTTGGCCAGCAGATCGAGGCAGACCTTCATTTCAGGATAGATGTCCCAGAAAGAATAGCTTGCGCTCGGAATAAGCTGAATCTCTTTCATCTGCAGACTTTGCCAGTCGATCTCCATGGGCATCTTGCCTTTTTCGAATCCGCCTACGATGACTACCTTGCCGCCTATGCGGGTCAGCTCCACCGACTCGCAGCGACGACTCCACGACGTCGATAATGAGCACATCAGCTCCGGACGCTTTGGCGAGCTGCAGTTGCCCCAATCCGATAGGTCCTGCGCCAATAACAACGACCTTATCGTTGATATGCAGGCCGCTTAGATGCTGTGCGTGCAGACTTACCGAAAAAGTATCCAGAAGTGTGGCTTCTTCGAAGCTTACATGGTCGGGAAGTTTATGAAATTTCGTGGCCGGTCCGATAAGGTATTCCGCGAAAGCACGTGACACGGTTTCCATGCGAACGTTATACAGGTTTGGGCACAAGTTGTATTGCTGAACCCGGCACCAATCGCAGGTGCCGTCGCCCAGCAGCGTTTCGATAACGACACGGTCGCCGGGCTTCACGTTCTTCACCTCCGAACCTATTTCTACCACCTCACCGGCGAGTTCGTGGCCCATAATTTTACATTCCAGCTCTGGCTCATGTTTTTCCCAATGACGCAGATCGGTACCACAAATACCCGAGACCCGTACGCGTGCAAGCACCCAGTCGGGCGCCGGGATTTGTACCCGCTGTACTTCCTTGACCTCAAATTTGCCTTCCGCTGTTTTGAGCGCGGCTTTCATTGACTCACTCATGTTTGTCTTATTTGGTTATATGCATCAACCTGACTTCCCCCCCGAAGGTTTACCATATCTGGAAAAATCAGTACAAACCGGGGCTCCAGGGTTAAATACCTGTATTGCTTATCTGGACTGATACGTCAGTTCGATATAAAGCCTCAGCAAACGCTCGGTCAAGGAAACGTAGCGCATCCAATTTCTGTACCAGTCGACTCAGCCTGCGGAGATGCCTGCTGAACTGAACTGAAGTTCGTAGAGGCGTTTGTAGTAGCCGTTTAGTTTGAGCAGTTGCTGGTGTGTACCCATTTCTTTGATCTCGCCTTTGTCGAGCACCAGTATTTTATCGGCCTTTTGTATGGTCGACAAGCGGTGGGCGATCACGATAGAGGTACGACCCTGCATCAGGTTGTCGATAGCATTTTGAATGAGCATTTCTGTTTCCGTATCTACGGAAGAGGTTGCTTCATCGAGCACAAGCACAGCAGGATTGTACACCAGCGCTCTGATGAACGAGATGAGCTGCGCCTGCCCGGCAGATAATGTGGCTCCGCGCTCCATGACGTTGTATTGGTATCCGCCTGGTAAACGCTGGATAAAGTCATGCGCACCTACCTTTTTTGCGGCGTCTACAACGGCCTCCATGCTAATGTCGGGGTTGTTGAGCGTAATGTTATTGAAGATGGTGTCGGAAAACAGAAAAACATCTTGGAGGACGGTAGCAATGTTGCGTCTGAGATAATTAAGCTCATAATCCTGGATGGACGTACCGTCGATACTGATTTCGCCTTTGTTGATTTCGTAAAAGCGGCTAAGTATATTGATGGTGGACGACTTTCCCGCGCCGGTAGCCCCTACAAGTGCTACGGTTTTACCCGGCTCTACTTCAAAAGAAATGTCTTTAAGCACATAATTATCGGCGTTGTAGGCGAACCAGACGTTCTTAAAGGAGATGTGTCCGTTTAGTTTGGCCGGCATGAATGTGCCCTTGTTTTCCGTGATCTCCTGGTTGTCGAGCACCTTGAACACTCTTTCGGCGCCTACCATACCCATCTGCAAGGTGTTAAACTTATCTGCAAGTTCGCGGATAGGCCGGAAAAGCATGCTGATGTACAAAATAAATTCGGCAATGATACCGGGGGTGACCACCAGGGGCTTGGCCAGTATGCTTCGGGAGCCGTACCACACGAGCAGACCGAGCGACATGGCGGAAATGATTTCCACTACCGGGAAAAAGATGCTGTAATACCAGTTAGATCTGATGTTGGCATCGCGGTAGCGCTTATTTATGCCCACAAACTTCTTATATTCCTGCTCTTCACGGGCAAAATACTGTATAATGGAAATGCCCGTGATATGTTCCTGAAGATAGGTGTTCAGGTTGGATACTTCGGTCCTTACCTGCTGAAATGCTGCTTTGATGGCGCGCTGAAAAACTGCAGTTGCGATAATGAGCAGCGGCATGGGCAATAACACGACGAGGGTTAACATCCAGTCTTTATAAACCATCACCCCAACGATAACGATTACCATCAGGATATCACCTATGATGACGATCAGTCCCTCGGAAAAGATTTCAGCGATCGTTTCCAGGTCGGACACCGTCCGTGTAATAAGCTGACCGATCGGCGTATTGTCGAAATATTTGAGCCTGAGCCTGGTGATGTGATTGAACACGTCTATGCGAAGATCGCGTATGGCCGACTGCCCCAGTGTGTTGGTGAGCAGTGTATGGCTGAACTGAAAAAGGGTTTGCAGGGCGAGCAGCACGAGCATCAGGATGGTGATACTGAGCAGTCCGGCATAGTCGCCCGTCATAATATGGTGATCGAGCGTGTACTGTATAAGGAACGGGCGTACCGGCGCAATGAGGGCCAGCAGGATGGTTAGCACAATAGCCCAGATAAAAGTGCGCCTGTAGGGTTTGACGTACCGAAAGATTCGCCTGAGCAATCCTGTATTTATCGCTTCTCCGGGTAGTTTAGCCATGAGCATTGTTTATATGAGCATTGTCTATATAAGGGTATTGCACTTCGGTAAGGTACAGTCCGCATGCGGGAACTGACTGCCCTGCCGCGCTGCGATTTTTACTTTCCAGAATGGTCCGGACGCCTTGAAGGTCAATCTCACCTTTCCCCACCCGGATCAAGGTACCTACAACGGCGCGCACCATGTTGCGCAGAAAGCGATCGGCCTGAATGGTAAATTGTAGTCCGCCGGAATGCTCCGTAAATACAGCCTTTGTAAGCCTGCAGTTGTTGGTAAAGGTTTGGGTATTGGACTTACTGAAACAGGAAAAATCTGTATACTCGGGTAGAACCGCTGCAACTTGGTTCATACGGTCGACGTCCAGGCGCCCTTTGTAGAGCCAAGACCTGTCGATTTTAAAAGGATCTTTCTGAAAATGGATATGATAATGATAGGTACGGCTTGTGGCATCGAACCTTGCATGTGCATCGTTTGCGACTTCGAAGATGCGGCTTACGGCGATATCGTAGGGCAGCAGGGCGTTTACACCGGTCACGTCAATCTCAGGGCAGGCAGACGCGCTATCTAGATCAAAATGAGCGTAGAACTGAGTGGCATGAACGCCGGTGTCGGTACGTCCGCAGCCTAAGGTAGCCACTGTTTGGCGAAAATACACGCTCAGCGCCTTATCAAGCCGCTGCTGCACAGTTATGGCATTCGGCTGTATCTGCCAGCCGTGATATGCGGTTCCGTTGTATGAAAGCTCAATAAAGTAGCGCTGCATGTCAGTAGACAAATCTACTATTCTAATTCCTTTTTTGAATTGCCTAGTTGCGCCCTTTTAATATCTTTGTTGAAATTATGGAATTGATATGATACAGCGGATTCAATCGATATGGCTCTTTCTTGCGGCAATCACCATGTTCCTGATGCTTGCTTTGCCGATTCTTTCGGTGCAGGGGGAGGGCGTTGAAACCTGGCTGAAAGGTTCGGGCATTTATACCTTAACTGAAGCTGGCGAGACTCAAAGTACCGCTGCTACGCCATTGCTGATCACCATTGTTATTACCGGAATACTATTCTTTGTAAACATATTCAACTTCAGAAACCGGGCGCTTCAACGCCGCATTACGGGCATTTGTATGGTGCTGATCTTAGTGGCCTGCGGCTGGATGTATTACTATGCTTCTATGATCGCAGGCTCGACGTTTAACTATGGTGCGGGCTTATTTATGCCGGTACTCGGACTTATATTTTCGCTGCTTACCATGCGCGGAATAAGGAAAGACGAGCAGCTGCTGAAGTCGGCCGACAGACTCAGATAAATTTAATTGCCTCATTTTTATTTAGTTATGCTTCTGTAAAAATACGGATTATTAACCGTACCTTTGCGGCTTAATAAATTATAATACATGATAAACCCATTTAGTAATTTGGGGATAAGTGATGATGTTGTTAGTGCCGTAAAGGATTTAGGTTTCGAAAATCCTACGCCGATTCAGGAACAAAGTATTCCTGTACTGTTAGAGGGCAATAACGATTTTGTT
Source organism: Pedobacter faecalis (assembly GCF_030182585.1). NCBI lineage: Bacteria > Pseudomonadati > Bacteroidota > Sphingobacteriia > Sphingobacteriales > Sphingobacteriaceae > Pedobacter > Pedobacter faecalis. Next base: position 1,727,033 of record NZ_JARXOW010000001.1, read on the forward strand.
GGTTTGGCCCAAACAGGAACAGGAAAGACAGCCGCATTTGGCTTGCCCCTGTTAGAATTAATTGACTTTTCAAGCAAAAAGCCGCAGGCACTGGTCCTGTGCCCTACCCGCGAGCTTTGCCTGCAGATTACAAGCGACATCCGCAATTTCTCTAAAAACATTCCTGGTGCTAATATTGTAGCCGTTTACGGCGGAGCAAATATTATGCAGCAGCTTCGTGAGATCAGGATTGGTGTGCAAATCGTGGTCGCCACACCCGGCCGTATGTTAGACATTATCGGCCGTAAGGCCATAGACTTCAGCAATGTGAAGTATGTGGTGCTCGACGAAGCTGATGAGATGCTCAATATGGGCTTCCAGGAGGATATCAACGATATCCTCTCGACAACCCCTGACGATAAAAAGACCTGGTTGTTTTCTGCTACGATGCCCCCTGAGGTACGCCGCATAGCGAAAAATTACATGGATGAGCCTGTAGAGCTTACCATGGGTACAAAAAACACTGGTAACGTGAACATTGAGCACGAGTACTATGTGGTGAGGGCGCGCGACAAATACGCTGCGCTGAAACGCATCGTTGATTTCAACCCGGAGATCTTTGGCGTGGTTTTTTGCAAAACCAAGCTCGATACACAGGATGTTGCGGAACACCTGATTAAGGATGGCTACAACGCCGATGCGCTTCATGGCGATCTATCGCAGCAGCAGCGTGACAAGGTGATGCAGCGTTTCCGCGACCGGAGTATGCAGTTACTCATTGCAACTGATGTTGCTGCTCGTGGTATTGACGTGAACAACGTTACGCACGTGATAAACTATTCGCTGCCCGATGAGATAGAAAGTTACACGCACCGAAGCGGCCGGACTGGGCGTGCAGGTAAAACAGGTATTTCTATCTGCATTGTGAACTCTAAGGAGATCGGTAAGATCCGTCAGATTGAGCGGATTATCGGTAAGAAATTTACTAAAGCAGACCTTCCTACCGGATTTGATGTATGCGAAAAGCAATTGTTCGCCCTGGTGCATAAAGTACATAACGTAGAGGTGAATGAGAGCCAGATTGAGCAATATATCCCGCGTATCATGGATGAATTTGCCGAGTTAAGCAAGGAAGAGGTCATCAAGCGTTTCGCTTCACTGGAATTTAACAGATTCCTGGAGTATTATAAAAATGCACCTGATCTTAATTCAACTGATGCAGATCGTGGCGACCGTGTTGAGCGCGGCGAACGTTCGGACCGGGGCCGTAGGGCAAATGATGGTTATACACGTTTGTTTATTAACATCGGTTCTGTAGATGATCTGACCAGAGGCGATCTGTTATCATTTATCTGCAATAACGGTAAGATAAGCGGTAAGAGCGTGGGCAAGATAGACCTAAAAGGTGTATATTCTTTCTTCGAGGTTGAAGATTCGGCCGTTAGTGCATTATTCAACAACTTTAACGGCGTTGAATTTTCCGGGCGCGGCGTCAGGATCGAGCGGACCGGCGAAACTGAGGGCGGTAGCAGCAGAGGCCGGAGCGATCGCGGTGGCTATGGTGAAAGAAGAAGCAGCGGAAGACGTGACGGAGGAAGCAGAAGCGGAAGGCGTGATGGTGGAAGCGGAGGCGGATTCAGGGATTTCTCTGGCAAAAGTCGCGAGGAACGCAGCAGCGGACGACGCGATAGTGGAAAACGAAGATTTTAATATCTTTTAATATATATCCGGAAAGCCCTTTTAGTTATACTAAGAGGGCTTTTTAGCTTAACTGCTCGGTCAGCAGACGCATTTCTATGTGCGGTGAGTGCTTTTCATAGAGTACCGCGTAGACGGCCCGGCTGATAGGCATATCAACTTTATATTTTTTGTTGATGTGATGCATACAGTTGGCCGCATAATAGCCCTCGGCGATCATATTCATCTCCAGCTGGGCAGATTTTACGGTGTACCCTTTACCGATCATATTGCCGAAAGTCCGGTTACGGCTAAACTGTGAGTAGGCGGTAACCATCAAATCCCCAAGATAGGCCGACTCATTGATGTCTCTGGATATGGGATGTACGGCATCTACAAAGCGCTTGATTTCACGTATGGCATTGGAAATAAGGACAGCTTGAAAATTGTCGCCATACCCAACACCGTGGCATATGCCACTGGCCACTGCATAAATATTCTTAAGCACAGCTGCATATTCGGTCCCAAAGATGTCGTCGGAAATGTTTGTCTTAATATAACGGGTCGAAACCAGGTCAGAAAACCGTGCGGCGAGGCTGGTATCCAAGCCTGCAATAGTCAGGTACGAGAGTTTTTCGAGGGCGACCTCTTCTGCGTGACAGGGCCCGCTTATAACCAGCAGGTCTTCATAAGGCACTCCGTACTTATGATGCAGGAATTCGCCGATGATCTGGTTTTCATCGGGCACGATGCCTTTGATAGCAGACACAATCTTCTTTCCCTGAAGCTGCTCCGCTTTGATTTCTGCAAGCGTATCTTTTAGGAAGGCCGCAGGCACATTGAGCACCACATAATCGGCACTGCCGATGATATCGCTCAGATCGGGGGATATGTTTTCCCCTGGGATCCTGACCTCTACGGAACTTAGATAGTTTGGATTGTGTTTGTACTTCTGCAGGTGACAAATGGCGTCTGGATTGCGCATCCACCAGTAAATTTCCTTTTCTGTGAAGTTGTCTGACAGCATCTTAACGATTGCCGTAGCCCAGCTTCCGCCACCTACCATTGCAACTTTAGGCACCATATTATATAAATAAAAAACCCCGGTTCATTGTTTTAACCCGGGGCAATTTACTTATTTAAAACGGATACGCGGAGCCGATTTTACTTAGGTTCGGCAAATAGCTGATCTTTAGTAGTTTTCTCGACCTTGTCTCCGTCTTTTAAACGGTTTTGAATAGCCGAGTACGGACCAGTAACGACCTCTTGCCCCGCCTTAAGTCCGGTTTTGACGATGATGTACTGATCGTCTTGTATGCCCGTGGTCACCGCTGTCTTCTTAATAGTTCCATTGCTGAGAATGTACACGAATTGTTTGATCGTCTTGTCGGTTAACCGTGTTTTCTGCTGGTCGCTATCGTTGTTATTTTCCTCTTTTCCTGGCTCATTCTTCTTTTTACCATCATCTGTAAATACCGCTTGTATGGGAATGGCCAGCCCTTTCAAAGACTCGCTTTCGATATCGACTGTAGCCGACAAACCCGGGCGAAAAGGTGAAGGCAGGTCTTTGGCACCCTGTTTCAGATTGCTGTACGACTCGGCCAGGATGCGGACCTTCACAATGAAATTGGTAACCTGGTCGGTCGACGCAGCTGTACCCACATCTTTAGACGAGCTGGCGATTTCGGTAACCACTCCCTTGAACTTCTGATCGGCAAATGCATCAACTTCAATGAGGGCATTATCGCCTACGTTAACCCTGTTGATATCGTTCTCGTTCACATCTACGTTAACTTCCATGGAAGAAAGGTTAGATATGCGCATGATCTCCGTTCCGGCCATTTGCGCAGTACCCAGGATACGGTCGCCCAGTTCTACGGAAAGTTTGGATATGACGCCATCGACCGGTGCAAAGATAGTTGCCTTGGCAAGGTTTGCACTGGCTTCCTGAACGTTTGCACTGGTTTGGGCCAACTGGAATCTGGCCGCGGTTACTTCCGCTTTGGACCGTTCCAGAGTAGCCTTGGCACTCAGATAGGCGGCTTTAGCCGCATCGAACTCAGACGCAGAGATCACCTTCTTACCGTGCAGTTCTACGTTTCTTTTATACGTAGCTTCTGCATTGGCGAAGTTTGCCTGATTTTGCTGTAAGGTTTGCTGTGCGGCAGCTACGCTTGCCCGTTGCGAACTGTTTAGTGCTATTGCACGGTCGTATCCAGATTGCAGGACGTCAGGCCTGACTTTGATGAGCAACTGGCCTTTCTTGACCACATCGCCCTCTTTCACGAGGAGTTCTGTAACCTCGCCGGAAACTTCCGAACTTAGCTTCACCTCGGTTTCCGGCTGTATCTTACCGCTCGCAGTTACGGTTTCTATGACGGTTCTGACAGCAGCTTGCTCTGCTGTTACCTTTTCGATCTTCTTTCCGCCGATGAGACCGGCAAATTTAGCGGCTACGAGCAGTACCAGAATTGCACCTACTACGATCAATATGGTCTTTAATTTCATTTTATTGAGTATTTGTATTGTGTGTTAGGGTTGATATATGTTTAGAATGTGATCTGCTTACCAAGATAATAGTCGATGACCTTCGCCTTAAACAGCAAATCATACCTGGCCCGGATCATATCGATCTCCGCACGGTTACGGTTTGTCTGCGCAGTACTAAAATCAAGAGAATTAACCAGGCCGACGTTATAGCGCTGCTCAATGACGGCAAAGGACTCGCTTCGGGCATTAAATGTTTTAGTCGCTGACTCATAGGTGCTTCTGGCGCCTTTCAAATCGGCCACGGCTTGGTAGATTATCCGGTTGAGATTTATTTTGGTGAGCTCCTCATCAGTCTGCGACTGAAGGTAGTTGATCTGGGCTCTTTTAACATTCGACCTGACCTGGAACCCATTGAATATGGGAATGGATATGCTCATACCGATGCCCTTAGAGATATTATTTTCCAACTGGTCCCGGAAACTTTGGTTTTGCACTGCGGGAGGCAGATTGTAGTTGTAATTGTAGTAAGAGCCATAACTTCCGTTCATAGAAATCCGCGGATAATAGCTACCCTTGGCAATATCAATACCTTTTTCTGCCGCGAGGGTTTGAAGTTCGGCTAGCCTGATATCCGGAAAAAACTTGAGTGACTGGCTGTAAATTGACTCAGCATCGAAGGTCATTCCGGGCGCTGAAAACTCACTCAACGGAGGTGCCTGAACATTGTACTTAACGGACGAGGGCATGTTCATTAACTGAGCCAAAGTCAGGTAAGATATTGCCAGTGCATTTTCAGCTGTAGTTACATCGAGTTCGGATGTAGCCACAAGCGCTTTTGACTCTGCAATATCGGCCAGCGTCTTATTTCCAACATCAAAAAGCTCCTGCTGCTGTGCGAGTTGCTGTCTGGACACTTCGAGCTGCTGGGAGGCGGCACTAAGCCTGTCTTTGTTGAATAGTATATCCATGTAAGCCGTTACCACCTGCAAAAGCAAATCATTTTTTACCTTGTCGGTGTTGGCCTTACCCGCTTCGAGAAGGATTTTGTTCTGTCTGATCTGGTTCAGCTTGGCAAAGCCGGTAAAAACATCCACACTTGCTCCCAACCCGGGGCTGAAGCTGTAATTTTGGGTGTTTTCGTAGATACCCGTGTTACCGAAATTGTTACGTCCCCACCCCATATTCTGACTTAATGATGCATTTAGGGAAGGGTATAGCGCCAGTCTTGACTGCTGGAAGTTTTCGAAGGCCAGGTCTTCATTAAGCCTGGATTTCCTGATCTGCAGGTTATTATTAAGCGTCCTCTCGATGGCCTGCTGAATGGTGATAACCTCCTGAGCGCGCGCCGTTGTTATAGTGGCTACCAATGCCAGGCATATGGGGATGAACTTCATCATAGTTAACTTTTCACAATATTAATTATAAACAACCGAATCATTTGAATTTTATCTAAGTTTGGCTATGTACCTGATTAAATCGCCCCGCCTGCTTAAGTGGTATTACCCTGAGTTGACCTGGCACATGGAGCGCACTGATAAGGTTATATATCTGACCTTTGACGACGGACCCATACCGGATGTTACACCCTTTGTGCTAAAAACCTTACGGATGTTTGAGGCCAAAGCGACTTTTTTCTGTATTGGCGACAATGTCCGGAAGTATCCGGAAATATTCAGCGCCTTGAAAGATGAGGGGCACAGTATTGGCAATCACACCTTTAATCATTTGAAAGGCTGGAAGACGCATGACAAGATATATCTGGAGAATTTTGAGTTATGCCAGGAAATCACGGGCACAGAGCTGTTCAGACCCCCGTACGGACGCATCAGGAAGTCTCAGATTGCGGAAATCAAGCGCCGCTACCCTAACTTGAAGGTTGTTATGTGGGATGTTCTTAGCGGCGACTTTGACTTGCAACTTTCGCCGGTGAAATGCCTCAACAATGTTTTAACACATACTGAAAACGGTTCCATTGTCGTGTTCCACGACAGCCAGAAAGCGTTTGACAGACTAAAATACGCGCTGCCTAAAACGCTGGAACATTTTGCTGCGCAAGGTTACACCTTCCGGGCCCTTTGATGCACGGAACGACGGAAAACAGCCTATTTAGAAGAAGTATAAATAATATTATGATGTGTGGATGATAAGGGCGGCCTGTTTTTTTTTGTAAATTCGCGATATATAATATACTTACCTTTAATACATATTCTTAATGGCTTTTGATATAGAAATGATCAAGAAGGTGTATGCAAACTTCGGTCCCCGTGTGGAAGCAGCCCGTAAGTTAGTAGGCAGACCTTTAACACTTTCAGAAAAAATACTTTACGCCCATCTTTGGGAAGGACATGCAGGCGCCCCTTATAAGCGTGGTGCCGACTATGTGGATTTTGCCCCTGACCGTGTTGCCATGCAAGATGCGACTGCCCAGATGGCTTTGCTGCAGTTTATGCAGGCGGGCCGACCAGAGGTGGCAGTTCCTTCTACGGTGCATTGTGATCACCTGATTACGGCAAAGAATGGTGCTGAATTTGACCTTCCGGCCGCAAATACAGAAAGCCGGGAAGTATTCGATTTCCTTGCTTCGGTTTCAAATAAATATGGCATTGGCTTCTGGAAACCAGGTGCAGGTATCATACACCAGGTTGTTCTGGAGAATTATGCCTTCCCTGGCGGAATGATGATTGGTACTGACTCCCATACCGTTAACGCGGGTGGATTGGGTATGGTTGCCATTGGTGTTGGTGGTGCTGATGCATGTGATGTGATGGCTGGCCTGCCCTGGGAGCTAAAATTCCCTAAACTTATTGGTGTAAAGCTGACCGGAAAATTAAACGGATGGACCTCTGCAAAAGACGTGATCCTGAAGGTTGCAGGTATTCTTACTGTTAAAGGTGGTACCGGAGCAATCGTTGAATACTTTGGCGAAGGTGCTACAAATATGAGCTGTACGGGCAAAGGTACCATTTGCAATATGGGTGCTGAGATTGGTGCGACTACATCGACTTTCGGTTATGATGAGAGCATGGAGCGTTATCTGCGGGCGACCAACAGGGCCGACGTTGCTGATGCAGCCAATGCGATCAAAGAGTACCTGACCGGAGATCCTGAAGTTTATGCTGATCCTGAAAAATATTTCGATCAACTGATTGAAATCAATTTGTCTGAGCTTGAACCTTATCTTAACGGTCCGTTTACTCCTGATCTGGCCACCCCTATTTCTAAAATGAAGGAAGTTGCCCAAGCGAACGACTGGCCACTTAAGGTGGAATGGGGACTGATCGGTTCGTGTACGAATTCATCTTATGAAGACTTATCCAGAGCTGCTTCTATTGCCAAACAAGCCATAGATAAGGGCTTGACCACCAAGGCGGAGTTTGGTATTAATCCAGGCTCCGAGCAAGTTCGTTATACGGCAGATCGCGACGGTCTGCTTGGTACTTTTAAAGACCTGAACGCAACGATCTTCACAAATGCCTGTGGCCCTTGTATTGGCATGTGGGATCGCGTTGGCGCTGAAAAACAGGAGAAGAATACGATTGTACATTCCTTTAACAGGAACTTTGCAAAACGTGCCGATGGCAACCCTAATACATTTGCTTTTGTCACATCGCCGGAAATTGTTGCCGCTATCGCCATAGCTGGTGATCTTGGCTTTAACCCGCTTACAGATACGCTGACCAACAGCGCCGGCGAGCAGGTGAAACTTGATCCGCCTAAGGGTGATGAATTGCCGGTAAACGGTTATGCTGTGGAAGATGCGGGCTATCAGGCCCCGGCGGAAGACGGAAGTCATGTTCAGGTGATCGTATCACCTACCTCGCACCGTTTGCAACTGCTTGATCCTTTTGCTGCGTGGGAGGGTACAGACCTTAAGGGACTTAGATTGCTTATTAAAGCGAAAGGCAAGTGTACCACCGACCATATTTCAATGGCCGGACCTTGGTTGAAGTTCCGCGGACACCTTGACAATATTTCAAACAACATGCTGATTGGCGCGGTAAACTATTATAACGAGAAGACAGATTTCGTTAAAAATGCGCTTACAGGCGAATACGGACCGGTACCTGCAACACAACGTGCTTATAAGGCTGCCGGCATAGGATCTATTGTAGTTGGCGACGAGAACTATGGTGAAGGTTCTAGCCGTGAACATGCCGCTATGGAGCCGCGCCATCTTGGTGTTCGCGCTGTGCTTGTGAAGTCATTTGCCCGTATCCATGAAACGAATCTTAAGAAGCAGGGTATGCTTGCGCTGACTTTCGCTGATAAGGATGATTATGACAGAATTTTCGAAGATGACGTTGTTGACATCGTGGGGCTGACCTCGTTTGCGCCTAATACTCCGCTGACTTTGGTATTAAACCATGCAGATGGAAGCAAGGAAGAGATTGTAGTGAATCATAGCTACAATGCGCAGCAAATTGAATGGTTTAAAGCTGGCGGAGCGCTAAACATCATTCGCCGGGAGGCGGCTGCAAAAAATGCTTAGCCTGTAAAAGCGATATAGGAAAGCTCCCCGGTTGGGGAGCTTTTTTATTTTATACTGAGTCCGATTTCCTTAAGAAGGATAGCTGCGTTGAAGGTGGTACATGGACCTTGTTTTAACAGGTAGTCAAATTGCATTTGTCCGTCATGGATCTGAATGTCGAAGTGGTAGTTTCGCACCTTGTCAGGATGGCTGTCCTCCATCTCTGACAATTGCAGATCGTGGGTAGCGAAAAGTGTTGGTGTTTGCTGACTAAGTAACTTTTCTATAAAGACCTTTGATCCCATGTATTTATCACGACTATTTGTTCCCCGCAGCATTTCGTCGACCAGCACTAGCGAATCGGAGGATTCAGAGGTCGCTTTCAGAATAGCCTTGAGCCGGTTGAGTTCGGCCTTAAAAGTGGAGGTCTGATCGTTGAGGGAATCTTTGATCCGCATATAAGACAGGATTTGAAAAATAGAACAGGACATATTTGCAGCACATACTGGCGCACCAGTGTAAGCAAGTACAAGATTGACCCCGATGGTACGCAAAAAAGTACTCTTGCCAGCCATATTTGACCCGGTAATGATGTCGGTAGTTGGAAGCGGAGCAAAGGCATAAGTATTGGTTACCCGCAGCGTCTCGGGAATAAGCGGGTGGCCCAGTTGTGTTGCCGAAAGGGTGAAAGATGGTTTTATGTCAGGAAAATTCCAGTGGGGTTGATTGAATGACAAGGTCGCAAAGGAGATCAGCTCTTCAAATTGCCCAACCCGGTCGAGGCCTCGCAACAGATCGTCGGCCGAACTTTCATACCACCGGGCCAGACGGAGCGAACACCGGAGGTCCCATATAAGGAAAAGGCTTAAAAACGGGGCAAGTAGAAAGTTCAGCCTTGCATCAAAATCGCGAATGATTGCGCCCAGACGTCTGATGTCTGCACTTAGCTCCGAGCTATGCTGTTTACTATAAAAGCTCCTGATATAGCCACTTTGCCAACGGAACTTCTCAGTCCACCGGATGGTATCCGCAAAGTGTTCGAGGAGACCAGCACTTTGACCAAACCCAAGGTAAAGCCTGTTGACCCGGCCGATCTGAGACACGGTTACCACCGCATTAACAACTGCTGTCAATCCGAATACATTCCAATACAAACCGCCTTGCCATAGTGCGGCTATCAGGAGCGCAAACATGACATATGGCATTAAAAGAACATAAGGGCGCATCCACCCGGCCCTGGTGAACGTCAGCTGTCCGGCAAGCTGGTGACCAAGCTTTTCTTGAATCTGCTGCATTTTAACGCCATCGTGCTGGTGCAGTAGCGCCCGGAATTGGAAGGTCTCGTTGATCCGTTCCCGAAGTTCACGTATAGCTTCCTGACGTTGCAGAATGTACACAGCAGGTGCCGGAGCTCCAAGAGATTGACCAAGCAGGCTAAGACCTTGGCTTGTGTTGCAGCGGTTGACCATGGCGTATAACGAGCCGGGCCCATAGATGTCTAGATCGGACGCATACGAATGAGATTCATCGTCGAACACGCTTCCATCCGGGTATCCGTTTGCATGAGTTTCCAGCGCTTTTATCTCATTTTGATATACCCATAGCAACTTGTCGGCATACACTTTTGCTTCAGTTTTTCGACCCTGCATTTTAACGAGTACCAGAAACCCTACAACTGGCACTAAGAGCAAAATGACGAAAATCCAGGAAAACCCCAGGTTGATCATTGTCGCAACAATGATGATTTCGACGATGAAACTGCCCAGCCGGGCCAGTGAAATCCTGTTCAAACTTCTTTGCAGCTTTTGTGCCGTGGATTGCTGCTGATCTGCCAGCTGCCTGTAGTACGCCAAAATATCGGCTTTTGTTCTACGCATTTTTAGCTTATTTTTCTATGTTTGATAAATATAGAAATTTGAATAGAACCCAGGATATCAGATGAGGATTACCCTGCTTATTATAGGAAAAACGGAAGAAAAATATCTGATTGAGGGCATTGAAAAGTACCTGAACCGGCTGAAGCATTACGTTAACTTCAATGTGCGTATGATACCGGAAATTAAAAATACAAAGAGCCTGAACGAATCACAGCAAAAAAGTAAGGAGGCTGAATTACTGCTTAAACAGATCGGCACCTCCGATACGGTAGTCCTTCTGGATGAGCGTGGGAAAAAGTATACGTCGGTCCAATTTTCAAATTATTTGAACAAACAACTTATCGGAAGTGTTCAACATCTGATATTTGTGATCGGCGGGCCGTATGGGTTTGATGAGGCATTGTACAGACGGGCGAATAGCAGCCTTTCACTGTCAGACATGACGTTTTCCCATCAGATGGTCAGGTTGTTTTTTGTAGAGCAGCTATACCGGGCCTTTACCATCCTGAAGGGCGAACCATATCACCATCAATAATACACGGAGGAATTATGAGACTACCATCGGAATACAAGCGGGATTATCGCTTCAAAAGTGATCCAAAGAGGGATCGCTGGAGTTATACTATCGCGATCATAATTTCCGTGATCGCTTTTGTGGTTATCTGGTACTTTTTATAAAAAAAGGGAGTTTTAAACTCCCTTTTTGCTTATCATATTAGCTTTCTTCGCCGGTTGTGCAGCTCTTGACGGAGCTTTTGCGTTGGCGGGCTTCGGTGTCGCCTTCGGCTTTTCAGCCTTTTCTTCCACTTTGATATTCTCCTCTCCTGCAGTACCTGCCGGAGCTTCCTCTGAGAATAAGGGCAGGTCTTTAAGAATCTGGTACCAAGTTACGATCTTCTTCATATCTGAAGCGTATACTTTGTCCTGATCATGATTAGGCGCTACCTTTTCAAAAAAGCTGCGAAGCGTTTGAGTATCTGCCTTCACATCAGGCACAGAATCGCCTTCTGAACCTATATTAGAAAGGACATCTGTCAACTTCAAATCGTCGTCTTCGCCGTAAATGGTGATATCCTCAAGCGAAGCCAGTTTGGTGGTGGTCATACTGGCCACGATTTTGGTTTTCTGCCCATCAAGACTTTCAAGGATATATCCGCCCTTGTTCTGTCCAACCAATTTAAATAAGCCCGGGCGACCCGACACTGCTACTATTCCTCTCAGATTCATATTATTCTTCGATTATATCTATGCCTAAAATCTTGTCACCTTGTCTGATATCGTCAACCACATCAACATTTTCCACTACCTTACCGAAGCAGGTGTGATGTCTGTCAAGGTGTGCGGTATTGGTGCGGCTATGACAGATAAAAAACTGAGAACTTCCGGTATCTCTGCCTGCATGGGCCATCGATAAAACACCGCGATCGTGATACTGGTTATCACCGGTTAGCTCGCACTTGATGCGTGTTCCCGAACCACCAGCACCCGTACCTGTAGGATCTCCGCCCTGAATTACAAAGTCAGGGATCACACGATGAAAAGTTACGCCGTCGTAAAATCCTTCTTTAGCTAGTTTCAAAAAGTTGGCTACTGTATTCGGCGCATCCTGATCATAAAACTGAACGGTCATGTCGCCTTTCTCTGTTTTGATTATTGCTTTGCTCATGTTGTGTCTTTTGTAAATGGCAAACTTATGAAAATTGGGACGTATATCCAAAAGCCTTGAAAGGCCCTTAGCGGGCCCGGCCGTACTGTACAGGCCAATCCAGGTCTCCCCCTAATTCTCTGTTAGCTCTTGATGGGAAATAGGGATCTCGAAGACTTTCCCTGGCAATAAAGATCAGGTCGGCCGACTCGTTATCAAGGATTTCTTCTGCTTGCTGAGGTGTGGTAATCAAACCTACGGCGCCTGTGCATATACCCGCTTCCAGCCTGATCTGACGGGCAAAGTCGACCTGATAACCGGGCGTATTGGGTATATCTGCTTTGGGCAGATTCCCTCCTGAAGATGTGTCGACGAGATCTACTCCACTGGTTTTAAGTAGCATAGACAGGCTTACAGAATCATCGATGGTCCAGCCGCCGGCTGACCAATCTGTAGCCGATATACGCAGGAAGAGCGGACAGTCGCTGCCCCAGGCTTGTTTAACAGCGTCAGTTACCTCCAGTACCAGCCGAACCCGATTTTCAAACGAGCCGCCATACGAGTCTTTACGCTGATTGCTGAGCGGCGAATAGAACTGATGAAGCAGATAACCATGTGCGGCATGAATTTCAATCACATCATACCCTATCTGCTTTGCTCTTTTGGTAGCCTCGACGAAATCTCCGATCACCTTGGCTATGCCTACCTCATCAAGCTCTGCAGGTGCTTCATCCGGCTCCTTAAACGGCAGCGCACTTGGCCCGTAAGTTGTCCAGCCTCGCGGCTCTCGGGCGGCGATTTGTTGACCACCTTTCCAGGGGACTTCGCAGCTGGCTTTCCGCCCCGCATGAGCCAGTTGGACACCGATTTTCGATCCCTGGCTATGCACAAAGTCGACGATCTGTCTGAGCTTTTCTATATGTTCATCTTTCCATATACCTAGATCGGCATCGGTAATACGACCTTCGGGACTCACGGCTGTGGCCTCCTGCATAATTAAACCGGCGCCGCCAACTGCGCGGCTTCCCAGATGCACCAGGTGCCAGTCGCCGGCAAACCCGTCTGAACCCGAATATTGGCACATAGGTGAGACGACGATGCGATTTCTGAAAGTGGTATTGCGGATGCTGAAAGGGGATAATAGTTTGCTCATAGTTCTACGCTGAAAATTAAATGTATAACTTTATACATTTACATACGCTATAAACAGACATGATGTTTAAAAAATCGATAATTATGTTTTTCATGCTGTGGTTTAGTATTGCAGCAAGAGCCTCATCCTTACTTGTATACATGGATGAGGATCAGAAGGATCATCTTAAAAGTTACGGGATTGCTTTCTGGGCAATTAAACACAGTATCGAAGTAAACTGGCTGTTGAACTACCGCGGCGGAAGCTTCCTGCTTGGACATACGAAAACTGTGGAAGATGAATGTAAAGCCAGAGGTGTCTCTTACGAAGTGCTGGCCGATGCGCGGGTTAACACAATTTTAACGGAGGTTAGCGACACACAAGCCAATATGGAAATGGTAAAACTTGAGAAAGCTCCTAAGATTGCGGTATACTCGCCTAAAAGTAAATTGCCATGGGACGATGCTGTGACACTGGTACTGACTTATGCAGAAATACCTTACGACGTGGTGTATGATGATGAGGTGCTTAAAGGCAATCTTGCGGGCTACGATTGGCTCCACCTCCACCATGAGGACTTTACAGGTCAATATGGCCGCTTCTGGTCATCCTTCAGAAATGATGTGTGGTACCGTGAGGATGTGAAGAACCAGGAGGCCGCGGCTAAACGGAATGGCTTCAACAAAGTATCTGAGATGAAGCTTGCCGTAGCCAAACAAATAAAGCAATTCTGCGGTGGCGGGGGGTTCTTGTTTGCCATGTGCTCGGGTACGGACACTTTTGATATTGCTTTGAGCGCTGAGGGGGTTGACATTTGTGAGAGCATGTTTGACGGAGACGCGTCAGACCCAGGGGCGCAGGAGAAGATTGATTTCAGCAAAACACTTGCTTTTAAGGACTTCCACCTGGATGTTAATCCGGGAAATTACGAGTTTTCTGATATTGACGTTACCCAAACCCGGGGATTGACGCAGAATAATGATTACTTTACACTATTTGAATTCTCTGCAAAGTGGGACCTGGTTCCGGCTATGCTAACGCAAAATCATGACCGGGTAATTAAAGGTTTTATGGGGCAGACAACCGCTTTCCGCAAAAGTTTGGTTAAACCGAGCATTACCGTACTTGGTGAAAATAAAGCGGAAGGGGAAGTACGCTATTTAAATGGCCAGATTGGCAAGGGTCAGTTTACTTTTTATGGGGGCCACGACCCTGAAGACTATCAGCATGCGGTGGGCGACCCGCCGACTGATTTAAGCCTGCACCCCAATTCGCCCGGGTACCGGCTTATACTGAATAATGTACTGTTCCCGGCTGCAAAGAAGAAGCCGCAAAAGACCTAGTCATAAAAATTCCACTGTACGCCGAACTTAAATAGCTGCCGGTCGGGCATAGGGTAGCGGTCTACCGTATAATATCCTTTAGAAAAGATACCCAGTCCCTGATTGATATAATCACATTTCACGAAGAGGTTAGCTCTTCTCAAGCTTGCTTTTACCCATATATCTATGATAGGCTCTGTATTAAATTTACGCTCTACGGCACCGATATAAAACTGTCCCGCCGCCGGCGAATATGAATAATTAAGATAAGGGGTGTTATAACGTACATCCAGGCCAACATTGGTCTTTAAGACTTTAAAAAAGGTGTTGTCGATATACAGGCTGTTAAAAGTATAAATTTCGGGAGTGCGCAGCTTACCAGGGTTATCTGTTTTCTGGTATACAACGTAGCTGTCGAGATTGAATTTACCAAAAGATATCTTTTTGGCCAGAGTTATTTTAAGCAGATTAAGGCTCTGGTTAAGTTGCTCCGGCAGAATGTATGTGCTCCCACGCGCCGGATCGGCTATGAAATACAAATAGTTAGTGATCAGGAAGTAGTCGCCCGAGGTTTCGATACCAAACTTGTCGTTAAGATAGCGGAACGAAAAGTTGATCGTTTTTGTCCGGTCGAAGTTCTTGACCCATTCATAGTGGTTGCTGTAGTATCTGATATAATTTTGCTCAGGGGATTTGTTTTGAAAGTATGCGCCCAGCACAATGCGGCCGGCTGATTTGCTCAGTAACACGTTGCTTTTGGCTTCGTACAGAAAATCACCTGTATTTCTTCCCTGGAATATTTGTTGCAGGTCTACGCTAAGGTCGATCCGGTTGCTAAATCGGTAACCGGCACTGCCAAGCAAAGTGGTGTTTTGGAAGGAAGCGTCATAATTGTAGTATTTCGTTGCAGCCTTGTCGAACGCTCCCTGGCTATAGTTGTAATAGTCATGACGGATACCGGCATTAACCTTCAATTCATTCTTAATGATCGAACTTGATTTGGCGCGTAAAAAGAAACTGTATATAAACTCGTTCTGAACATTGCTGTAGCGGGTACTGTCATTGGTAAAGACCGAATCTACCCGCCCTACTGGGATAACCGTTCTGTCATCGGCCTCATCCTTCTGAAAGGCATAGGAGTTGGCATTGTATTTAAAAGTATATGCAATCCTATTGGTGGGAAGGATTTTGGAACTTACCTCCTGGCGCAGACTGTCGATACGGCCAACAAAATATGTTTGCTTCAGCATCACCGAGCTTTGTCTCCAAATGCGCCTCGCACTGGAAAGCCTTATCCTTTCCGCCTGGCGGTCGACTGCAAAACTGGCATCTGTAAAGATGGAATCGTTCGGTGTAGAACCGTTTTCCTGAACCTTTAATGTATTGAATACGGCACTGCTCCAAAGATTATAGCGCTTGCTGGGCGACTGGTACCAGGTAAACAGTGCGCCGTTCAAATCGTCTCCACGCTGATGCCGATAGAATCCGTTAGCACCAATTCGATTAAAATTAGCGCCGATATTCCAGTTGGGCTTTATGTTCTGTGAGTGGATGATGCGAAAAACCTGTTCGACTTCACCGGCGCTGACGTAATACAGACTTGTAAAGGGTGTTCTTGCCTGATAATATTTTATATCGTCGTGTGTTAAGGAGTAAAAGTCGAGCGTATGGAATCCAGCATCAAAACCGATGGTTTTTAATGGTTCAAACAGTAGCGGCATTGCTGGCAGACCGAGATTCCCTGTTCCAACCGTAGGCCTTCGAGGCTGAATGAGCACATTGAAATTATGAAATCCGTTCAACGTGGTGTCTAAGGGTACAGTTTGAATGCTGTCTTTGGTAAGTGCGAGCGTGGTGTACCGGATGTATTTTGAATTAAACACAACAGAATCTTTGCCTTCTTCCTCCAGCTTTCTTAAAGAGTCCAGCGTCTTATTGTCGTTGACCCGGGTTTTCAGGTCTTGAGCATGTACATGAGCTGCGGCTGTCATAACGATGACGGCAATAAGAAATATGATCTTTTTATGCATTACAAACTAAATATGAGCTCACTTAATATCATTGTCATCTTGGGTTCCGCCTGATTTGCCGCTTCAACTATCTCGTTTAAGCTTACTGGCATTAATTCTTCCCCGAAGCCTTCATCGGTGAGCACGGAAATGGCAAAAACAGGCAAACTCATGTGATTAGCCACGATCACTTCAGGTACGGTACTCATTCCCACAGCGTCGCCTCCAATAATCCTGAGATATCTGTACTCTGCTTTCGTTTCAAGATTGGGACCGGTTACGGCTATGTAAACGCCGCTATGACACACAATGTTGTGCTGACCGGCAATCTTTAACGCAGATGCAATCAGGCCTCTGTTATACGGCTGGCTCATATCTGGGAACCGGGGACCCATATCAGCGTCGTTACGACCCCGCAACGGACTCTCGGGTTGCAAATTGATATGATCCGTGATAACCATAAGGTCGCCTTTTTTGAACTCGGGATTAAGTGAACCGGCAGCATTTGAGACGAAAAGATGCGAAACCCCCAACGCTTTCATAACCCGGACAGGGAAAGTAATTTGTTGCATGGAGTAACCTTCATAGTAATGCAGACGGCCCTGCATAGCCACTACGCGTTTTCCTCTGAGCGTACCAAAAATGAGCTTCCCGGAATGAAATTCCAATGTGGATATGGGAAAGTTTGGGATGTTGGCGTACATGAGGCTGTATTCAACCTCTATTTCAGTGACAAGCGCACCAAGGCCGGTTCCTAGAACTATACCAACCTGGGGTTCAAAATTGCTTGTTTTCTTCTTTATATAGGCTACGGTTTCGTGTAGTGCCTGCAACATAGTCTAATATCTTTTGATCAAAGTTAGGTTTATCTTTCACTTGTAGGGTTATTTCGACGGGTAAATAAAATATCGCTGCGTGTAAAAATAATGGTTTCAGCTCCGGATCCATCAATCGTTTCGCGTCCTTCTCGGTGGTGATAATCATTTTATGCTCGGACTCGCTGGAGCGGTAATCGGTGAGCAGGGCATCAATATCTTTGTGCTTAAAGGCGTAGTGATCTGGATAGTCGTAATGGCTGAGCCTGAAGTTGAAGGATTGCAAATGGTTGATCAACGGTGTAGGATTAGCAATGCCGGTTAGCAAAAAGACGTGAGTGTTTTCTGGCAACTGACCTGTCACCACGCATTGACCTGTAAAGACATGCACAAGATCGGCATAAGTCAGATATGAAAACGCAAGTTGTTGGTTAGATTTCAGTCTAAATTTTTGTTTGCAGCGCATAAGCGATTGGGAATTTAACTGCTCAGGTGCTTTGGTGACGAGGATAATGTCTGCCCTCTGGTAACCGTTAAAAGGTTCACGCATATTTCCTGCGGGTAGCAAAAATTGCTGGCGAAGCAGCTTTTGGTATTCGAAAAGCAAAATGTTTAGGCCTGCCTTTACCCACCTGTGCTGAAATGCATCGTCTAAAATGATTAAATCGTGCTCTCTTTGCAGGCGTTTTATGCCCTCTGCCCTGTCTTCACAAACGGCAACGGTGAGCTGCGGAAATTTTTGATAAAATTGCATTGGCTCATCCCCTATGGTTTTTGCACTGGCACTGTCGTCTGCGATTAAAAAGCCCTTAGTTTCACGGCCGTAGCCGCGACTTAATATCGCAATTCTATAGGATGACAACAGTTGAACCAGATACTCCGTGACCGGTGTCTTTCCGGAACCTCCAACAACAAGATTCCCCACACAAATTACCGGAATTGGAAAACGGGCTGACTTGAATAACTGTACATCGAAAAGCCAGTTTCTGACGATAACCACTAGTCCGTATATCAACGAAAATGGCAGTAGCAATAGTCTTAAGCTGTTCGTCATGTGCAGCTTCAAAAATAACAATAAAATAATTACTTATCTTTGTACAAATAATTATTCATAAGATGCTTAAAGGATTTTTCAACGTACCAATTCCCGTAAATGAGCCTATTTTAGGCTATGCTCCGGGAAGTAAAGAACGTGAATTGCTAAAGGCCGCATTAGCCGAGGCCCGTTCAACCCAGATCGATATCCCCATGTATATAGGTGGCGAAGAAGTTCGCACTGATGCTAAAGGAAAAGTTACCGCTCCGCACGACCATCAGCATGTGCTTGGCCATTATAGCAAGGGCACCAAGAGCCATGTGGATCAGGCAATAAATGCTGCGCTGTCGGCAAAGGCAAACTGGGAAAACCTGGCATGGGAACACAGGGCTGCAATTTTCCTTAAAGCGGCGGATTTGATCGCTGGTCCGTATCGTTATAAATTGAACGCAGCCACAATGCTGGGTCAGTCTAAAAATGCTTACCAAGCAGAAATTGACTCTGCTTGCGAACTGATCGACTTTTTGCGCTTCAATGTGAGCTATATGTCAGAAATATATAAGCAACAACCTCCCGTCTCGCCTAAAGGTTCTTGGAATCGCGTTGAGCAGCGCCCTCTTGAGGGCTTTGTTTTTGCGTTGACACCCTTCAACTTCACGGCCATAGCCGGTAACTTACCAACATCGGTTGCCATGATGGGCAACGTGGTGGTATGGAAACCAGCAAACACGCAGATTTATGCGGCAAACGTGCTGATGCAGATTTTCAAAGAGGCAGGCCTGCCTGATGGGGTTATCAACCTGGTATACGTTTCAGGACCTGACGCTGGTGAAGTGATATTTAATCACCCTGATTTTGCTGGCATTCACTTTACCGGTTCTACAGGAGTTTTTCAGGATATCTGGAAAACAATCGGAACAAACATCCATAAGTATAAGACTTATCCGCGCATTGTGGGCGAAACAGGAGGTAAAGATTTTATCCTGGTTCATGGCTCTGCTGATGCGGAGGCTTCGGCTACGGCAGTAGTCCGCGGTGCATTTGAGTACCAGGGGCAAAAGTGCTCAGCGGCGTCAAGGGTTTATGTAGCGAAAAGCATCTGGCCTAAGGTTAAAGAACTCATGCTTCGTGACCTTTCGACGTTTAAAATGGGCGGAACTGAGGACTTCAGTAACTTCATCAATGCTGTTATCGACGAAAATTCATTTAATAAACTGGCTAAATATATCGATGAGGCCAAGAATGATCCACAGGTCGAGATGATTGCAGGAGGTAATTATGATAAATCAAAAGGGTATTTCATTGAGCCTACCGTGCTGGTAGTATCGGATCCAAAATATACGACAATGTGCGAAGAGCTTTTCGGTCCGGTGCTTACGGTATACGTGTATGAAGATGGGGCTTTCGAGGAAGTTCTAGAAATTATAGATACCACCTCCATATATGCACTGACCGGCGCGGTGTTGGCGCAGGACCGCTATGCGATTGAAAAAGCTACCCATCGCTTGAGAAATGCAGCAGGAAACTTCTACATTAACGATAAATGCACTGGTGCAGTGGTAGGGCAGCAGCCTTTTGGTGGAGCAAGAGGCTCGGGAACTAACGATAAAGCCGGTTCAATGATCAACTTGTTGCGCTGGGTATCACCCAGGACTATTAAGGAAACCTTTGATCCGCCTAAGGATTACCGCTATCCGTTCCTGGCAGAATGAAATAAAAAAGCCTGATCACATGATCAGGCTTTTTTATTGGTTGACTAGGCCAGTTTAGGCTATGCGCCGGCCTGCATCTTAAATACTGGAGAAACCCCTTCAGCACTCGACGTGCTAACTTTCAAATCAGTAATAAGCCCGGTACTCAAGCTGTAAACCCAAGCGTGAACAGATAACTCCTGGCCGGATGCCCAGGCGTTTTGCACAATTGAAGTGCTCATTACATTTGCTGCACTTTCTATAGCGTTGAGCTCTACCATACGATCTGACTTTTTTGCAGGATCCACAATTCCGGCTAACTCCGATTGGTGTATACGATAAACATCCTTGATATTGCGTAGCCAGTTATCAATGAGACCAACTTGCTTATCGCCGAGGGCCGCGTTAACGCCTCCACAACCATAATGTCCACACACAATGATGTGCTTCACCTTTAGAACATTTACAGAGTAATCGAGTACACTGAGCAAGTTCATGTCTGTGTGTGTAACTACGTTTGCAATGTTGCGGTGAACAAAAATATCGCCAGGCATTGTATTCGTGATCTGATTGGCCGGAACCCGACTGTCTGAACACCCTATCCAAAGTACCGGCGGCGCCTGACCTGCCG
Source organism: Pedobacter faecalis (assembly GCF_030182585.1). Lineage (NCBI taxonomy): Bacteria > Pseudomonadati > Bacteroidota > Sphingobacteriia > Sphingobacteriales > Sphingobacteriaceae > Pedobacter > Pedobacter faecalis. The sequence goes on from NZ_JARXOW010000001.1 coordinate 1,747,805, forward strand.
ATAATCTGTTAAAAAATTCCGGATCTTCCTTTAGGGTTTCAGCAACCCATTCTCTATTACCTTCCAGAAGGCTTTCGTAAGTTATTGCTTTGGTATCTTGTTTCTCTAATTTAGCACACATAATATATCTTAATTTTTAATTTCTTCTATGAATTTATCATTTAGTTTTGGCACAATGTATTGCTTTTTTACGTTCTCCAAAGTTACGATAATGCCTTTAGTGTAGGCATTATGCTTAAAATTGAAAATCGTCTCCAGCACATCAGGATCTATATAACGCGAATTGGTTCCATCTATAACTACATTGGTCTCTTTTGGTATTTTATTCAGCACAACCTGAATAGCGGCTTTATTTAAAAATGAAACCTCTTCCGCTAACTTTATGCGCAGATTTTTCTTATTGCCTTCTGCATGTATTTTATAAAAATACGGATTCCTCATATTGGTCCGAAGCAAATAGAACACGGAGAAAAGCATTCCGACGGCCACTCCTTTGAGCAGGTCGGTGAGCAAAACGGCAATAATGGTAACTACAAACGGAACGAACTGGTCCCAACCTTTGTGATACATATGCTTAAATAGTTCAATGCGTGCAAGTTTATAACCTGTAACCAATAATATAGCGGCCAAACACGCCAGCGGAATCATATTTATGATACCTGGAATGAAGAGAAGCGATAACAGTAGCCAGCAACCATGAAAAATGGCCGACATTTTAGTACGCCCGCCCGAATTTACATTGGCTGAACTGCGCACAATTACTGAGGTCATGGGTAAACCTCCTAACATTCCACTCACGATGTTACCAGTTCCCTGAGCCATCAATTCGCGATTAGTAGGTGAAACGCGTTTGATCGGGTCGATCTTGTCGATCGCTTCGATACTAAGCAAGGTTTCCAAACTAGCTACGATAGCTATAGTAAATGCGACCACCCAAACCTGTGAGTTGGTTATCTGCGAGAAATCGGGCATGGTGAACAAGCCTAAAAATTCCGAGAAACTGTTTACTACCGGAATCTCAACCATGTGTTTAGCATCAAGCGCATAGGGTGTTCCTCGAAAAGCTATAACCAGCAAAACACCTACAATAACGACAACCAAGGGAGCAGGCACAAGCGCCAGCTTCTTGAACTTAGGCCAAAGAAGTAATATGGCGATAGAAATACTGCTGATTATAATGGCGGCCAATCCGAAATTACTGAATGCACTTGTGATTGCTGAAAACGTATTTTCATTATCGCTCTGCACAAAACTCTCATCACCAAAAAAATCGGAATCTACCCCGAGTGCGTGGGGTAATTGTTTAAGGATTAACGTTAAACCTATCGCGGCGAGCATGCCCTCAATAACGCTCGACGGAAAGTAATTCCCTATCGTTCCACCTTTAAGAAAACCAAGGATAAGCTGAATTCCCCCGGCAAGCACAACTGCAAGCAAAAACGTTTGGTATGCGCCTAATTGAGTAATAGCCCCAAGAACGATTGCGGTTAACCCTGCCGCTGGCCCGCTCACACTTAGCTGGGAGCCGCTTACGCTCGCTACCACAATTCCGCCAATTACGCCGGTTAACAGTCCGGCGAACAGGGGCGCTCCTGATGCGAGGGCTATGCCCAGACACAAAGGCAGCGCTACGAGGAATACCACGATACTGGAGGGCAGGTCCTTCTTTAAATTTTTTGTTAAAATATATTTCTTCACTTCAAATCTTGAAAAGATTGAATTTTCTTGTTTCATCGGTATCTAATTACTTTTAACTGCAATTGAAAAATTGCTGGATTTTTTCCTCTAACGGTTGACAAAAGAGTACACTTCTCGTCGATCGACGAGATGACTCGGGTGTTAGCACCGGTTTGGAGGAGGCGTAGGAACCGAAGGGTAGTACGGGCTTACATACCGTTTGAAGTGTTCTATAAAGCTTTTTGAAGCACTTACCTCACCGATCAGTGAGGTGTATACATGACTATGATAAAAATCAATTAACTTATATTCAATAAATTTCAACCCAGTTTTTCCTTCGCCGTCTGTGCTGTGCTCCTGTTCGATCTGCATGATCACGGAGATCATGATATCTTTATCTATATGAGTGAAGAAAACGGGCGCACCAGAGATAGCCATCTTGGTTGAAAAGATAGAAAGAAATAATATAACTATCAGAAAATAATACTTTCTAAGGAACATCATATTTTTCTTGCGATTTTCCAAAAATAGTTTCTGTAAATTACTAATTCAACATTTCGCTGTAAAATATTTGTAACGGCGCGACCGGTTTTAGTTAAATCCCCAGTTCAATCTGAAATATTGCGCCCCAATTATTATCCTGATTTGAGAAACTGAAGTTGTTATCATCAACATTGTAATTGATATTCAACTGGGCTTTCACTTTGTGCCCTCTCAGATATTTGCTGAGTCCAAGTTCAAGAACTTCGCGGCGATTTTTGTAGATAGCGATATCCTGAGAAGGCTTTAGATTTGAATATCTGAAGGCAGTCTCAACATTGTTTCTGAAAACGTACGAGCCCTGATAGTTCGTACCGCTTCCTTCGAATGCATAACTTAGTTCGTCATCATCGTTGAACGTTAAAGGGTTATCAACCTGACGGTTCATATGCTCAACCGAGAAAGCCCAGCCCTGGTATTTGAATATGGCATCGAGCATAAGAGTTCCCATGTCAACCGGCGAGAAAAGGTCTTCGCCAAGTTGTCCGCCAGTATTCGTTGTCGCCTTATTAAAAGAATAACCACCCGCGATGCTCAGCTTTGGCTTTTCCTCTCTTTCTAAATCCCCCTCCGAATAATCTCCCCCGTTTTTAAAATTGCCGAAGGGTAAAAATTCGACTCTGCCTGTATAAGCTAAGCCCTTGTCGGTCGTATTGACGGACCTTCCCTCGCCGGTGCTTATTGCCCCTTTGATGTGATATACTGCGTTGCCTATAAAATTATTGTAATAGGCCTTAATTCCGAAGTCGCGGTCGATGGTAAGTGCGGAGTTAACAATTGAACGTTCTGCAAACTGTAGCTGCCCTGAAGAGTTCACACGCTGCCTGTTACCGGGAAGCTTGTTCTGACCAAAAGCAATATAAAATCTGTCGCTGAAGTTGTAGAATATCACCGCGTCTCTCACAATATTTGAAATTCCGGTGTTGTCGATATCCTGATCGCCCCGCGAGAACGATAACTGAAAGCTATAGCCAAGTTGCTTTCCCAGAATATATCCATCGCCTCTTAGCCTCAGCCGTCTCACTCTGGCGTCCCACTCGCTAACGCCCAACTCTTTAGGGGCATTGCTATAGTAGCCTACCCTGTTCTGCATACGGAACCTGAAATTGATGTAGAAAAGCGAGTCCGCGGATTTAAATTCCATGCCGTTAAACTTCATCGGTTTTTCGTCACCTTCGCCTTGCGCTTTTAGCTGGCCTGCAAAGGATAATAAACTAAATAATAATACTAACGCTCTAAATTTCATCAATTCTTGATATTAAGTTAACTTGGCCTGCAAAAGTAATGCATTTAAGGTTTAACATAAATTTTCTAACCACGAATTATTTGAAATGCAAAATAAGATTGAGGAATTAGGGCAGAAACGGGCTTTGGCGCTTCAGGGGGGTGGCACTGCAAGAATCGAGAACCAACACCGAAAGGGCAAGCTGACAGCACGTGAACGCATTCATTTTTTGCTGGATGAAAATACTTTCGAGGAGATCGGTATGTTCGTGACACATCGTAGCGCTGATTTTGGGATGGACCGCGAAAAGTATCTCGGCGATGGTGTAGTTACGGGATATGGAACTATATCGGGAAGATTGGTATATGTGTTTTCGCAGGATTTTACGGTATTTGGCGGGTCGCTGTCTGAAACCCATGCAGAAAAGATCTGCAAACTTATGGACATGGCCATGAAGAATGGTGCACCTCTTATCGGCTTGAATGACAGCGGTGGCGCACGGATTCAAGAGGGCGTGGTTTCCCTAGGCGGATATGCCGACATCTTTTACAGAAATGTACAGGCATCCGGGGTCGTGCCACAGTTATCGGCCATCATGGGGCCCTGCGCTGGAGGAGCAGTCTATTCGCCTGCAATTACGGACTTCATATTTATGGTTGAGCAGACATCCTATATGTTTGTGACTGGGCCAAATGTAGTGAAAACCGTTACTCACGAAGAAGTGACGTCTGAAGAGCTGGGCGGAGCTTCTACTCATGCTACCAAATCCGGCGTTACCCACTTCGCTTGTGGCAACGAAATGGAAGCTATAGGGTATCTTAAGCGGGTTTTAAGTTACATCCCTCAAAATTGTGAAGATTTACCCCCCGTCTTAGAATACATCGCGAACGACGAGCGCCGCGAGGCCCTTAATGGTCTTATGCCTGAAAGTGTTAACCAACCGTATGATGTCAGGGAAATTATTGATGAGCTGGCTGACCCTGACAGCTTTTTGGAGGTACACAAAAACTATGCGGAGAATATCGTCGTGGGTTTCGCCAGACTCGCAGGACGAAGTATGGGCATCGTGGCAAACCAGCCCGCATACTTAGCCGGGGTTTTAGACAATAGTGCATCGGTCAAAGCTGCGCGGTTCGTAAGGTTCTGCGACTGTTTTAACATTCCGCTTCTCGTGTTAGAAGATGTTCCTGGCTTCCTGCCAGGGACTGATCAGGAATGGAACGGTATCATCACAAACGGGGCTAAACTGCTTTACGCTTTTAGCGAAGCTACTGTTCCTAGAATAACCGTAATTACCAGAAAGGCTTACGGTGGTGCTTATGATGTAATGAACTCGAAGCATATTGGTGCTGATCTGAATTATGCTTGGCCGAGTGCCGAAATTGCTGTGATGGGAGCAAAAGGCGCAGCCGAAATTATATTCAAGAGAGAAATTTCTACAGCTGAATCTCCGGAGGAAAAATGGTTAGAAAAAGAACGGCTATATTCCGATATCTTTGCTAACCCTTACAGAGCCGCGGAACGTGGGTTTGTAGACGAAGTAATTGAACCTTCTGAAACCCGCTTGAAACTGATCAAAGGTTTTAAAATGCTTGAAAACAAAACAGTAAACCTTCCGCGAAAAAAACACGGAAATATTCCATTATAGTTACATTCTTGAAGACACCTATAAAATGAACAAAATGAAAGATGAAGAAAAACCGAAACACTTATCAGTAGTGACTGATGAATCGTTAAAATTTTTTGAAAATTATATCAATAACCCATCTCCAACCGGATTTGAATACCCAGGTCAGAAACTATGGTTAGATTACCTCGCGCCATACGTCGACGAAAGTTTTATAGACAGCTACGGAACTGCCGTCGGTGTGATAAACCCTAAAGCCGACTTCAAGGTTGTAATTGAGGCCCACGCAGACGAGATATCATGGTTTGTGAACTATATTACCGCTGAAGGATTGATATATGTAATAAGAAATGGTGGTTCTGATCATCAGATAGCGCCATCAAAGCGCGTAAACATCCATACAGAAAAGGGATTGGTAAAAGCCGTATTCGGTTGGCCTGCAATACATACCCGCAATGGTGAAAAAGAGGAAGCTCCAGCATTAAAAAACATTTTTCTCGATTGCGGATGTACCTCAAGAGAGGAAGTCGAACAATTAGGAATTCATGTAGGCTGTGTGATAACCTATGAGGACGAGTTTATGGTGCTCAATGACAGATATTACGTAGGAAGGGCTCTTGATAACAGAGCGGGCGGTTTTATGATCGCCGAGGTAGCTCGTTTGCTCAAGGAGAATAAAAAGGAATTGCCTTTCGGACTTTATATCGTCAACTCGGTACAGGAAGAAATTGGTTTGCGCGGCGCAGAAATGATTGCTCAACGTATCAAGCCTAATGTCGCTATCGTTACAGACGTAACGCACGACACCTCTACCCCTATGATTAATAAAATTACCCAGGGCGACTTAGCTTGCGGAAAAGGTCCGGTTGTTTCATATGCACCGGCTGTACAAACGAATCTAAATAAGCTCCTGATCAAAACAGCTCAGGAAAACAGCATACCTTTCCAACGCCAGGCCTCGTCAAGATCTACAGGCACCGATACGGACGCATTTGCGTATTCTAACGGAGGTGTTCCGTCGGCACTTATATCATTACCGCTGAGATATATGCACACGACGGTAGAAATGATCCATAAAGAAGACGTAGATAACGTGATCAGTTTGATTTATCATTCACTATTAAACATCCAGAACAATCATGACTTCACCTACGGTAAATAGTACAAGCCTGAGCACATTAAAATAAATTTAACAAATGAAACCAACTTTACTAATACTGGCAGCCGGAATGGCAAGCCGGTACGGAAGCATGAAGCAGATAGATGGCTTCGGCCCCAATGGAGAAACAATTATAGACTACTCAATTTTTGACGCAATCAGAGCCGGTTTTGGTAAGGTTGTTTTTATTATAAAGGAGGAATTCCACGAAAACTTTAAATCAATCTTTGATCCCAAATTGAAGGACAGGATAGAGGTGGACTATGTGTTCCAGAATTTCGACTTGAAGCAATTCGGAATTGAAGAAGAAATACCTCGTGAGAAACCCTGGGGAACTGCTCATGCCATTCTTTCTGGAAGAAAGGTTGTAAAAGAACCGTTTTGCGTTATCAATGCTGATGATTTCTACGGCTTTGACGCATTCGAAAAAATGGCCCATTTTCTTACAGCTGAAACGGATGATCAGAGGTATGCCATTGTCGGATATCAGATTGGTAAAACGCTTTCTGAATTCGGATCGGTGTCGCGCGGCGTATGCAAAACCAATGAAGCAGGGTTCCTTGAAGATATTACTGAACGGACCCAAGTATATAAAAAAGAGAACACGATCGTTTATCTGGAGAATGAGGTAGAGCATCCTCTGAGTTATGAAACCCCTGTCTCTATGAATTTCTGGGGATTTACGCCCGCCGTTTTCCCGTACACGGAGAATATGTTCAGAACCTTTGCGCTTGAGAATAAGGACAAACCTAAAGCGGAATTTTTTATTCCATTGATTGGAGAAACGTTAGTCAAGTCAGGCCAGGCAAGTTTTAAGGTAATTCCCACAGACAGCCAGTGGTTTGGCGTAACTTATAAAGAAGATAAGCCATTTGTGCAGGACAGCATCAATGCTTTAATAAGCGAGGGCACATACCCGGAAAGTCTCTGGAACTAAAAAGAGCGTTTACAAAAAAAAAGCCCCGGGAATATCCTGGGGCTTTTTTTGATTACTTTTTATCGTCTTTAACTTCTTCGAAATCAACATCAGTAACATTATCACCTCCGTTGCCTGCGCCATCCTGTGGCTGACCAGACGCCGAATCTCCGGCCGGAGCACCAGGTTCCTGACCTGCCTTATACATTTCTTCCGAAGCGGCATTCCAAGCTGCCTGAAGTTCTTGTTGGGCAGAATCGATATCTGCGAAGTTTCTGGCAGCATGAGCATCCTTCAGCTTTTGTAGACCAGCTTCGATGGTCGACTTTTTATCCGCAGACAGTTTATCGCCGAACTCTTTAAGCTGCTTCTCTGTGGAGAAAATCAATGCATCCGCACTGTTAATTTTCTCTGCTTCTTCTTTGGCAGCTTTATCAGATTCTGCATTTCTTTCTGCCTCCTCCTTCATACGTTTGATTTCCTCATCAGTCAATCCGGAGGACGCCTCGATACGTATCTTTTGTTCCTTTCCAGTTGCCTTATCTTTTGCGCTAACATGTAAAATACCGTTTGCATCTATATCGAAAGCAACCTCAATCTGTGGAACTCCCCTAGGCGCAGGTGGAATACCATCCAAGATAAACCTACCAATGGTCCGGTTTTGAGCTGCCATTGGACGCTCGCCTTGGAGAATATGTATTTCCACCGATGGCTGATTATCTGCAGCTGTTGAGAACGTTTCCGCTTTCTTAGACGGAATAGTAGTGTTGGCTTCAATGAGCTTAGTCATCACACCACCCATAGTTTCGATACCTAATGATAGCGGCGTAACATCAAGAAGCAAAACGTCTTTTACTTCTCCCGTAAGAACCCCTCCCTGAATTGCTGCACCGATTGCCACAACCTCATCAGGGTTCACACCCTTAGACGGCTCTTTCCCGAAGAACGCCTTTACAGCGTCTTGAATAGCAGGAATACGTGTCGAACCACCAACTAATATAATCTCATCTATATCACTGGTTTTCAAGCCAGCATTTTTTAAAGCCGATTTACATGGTTCGATCGTACGATTTACAAGATCTGAAGCCAATTGCTCAAATTTTGCGCGGCTTAACGACCGCACCAAATGTTTCGGCCCTGTCGCATCGGCAGTAATATAAGGTAAGTTGATCTCAGTTGTAGTTGTGCTGGAAAGTTCAATTTTAGCCTTTTCAGCAGCTTCCTTCAAGCGCTGAAGCGCCATCGGGTCCTGATGAAGATCCATTCCGTTTTCAGTCTTAAATTCTTCTGCCAGCCATTCAATGATCACATGATCAAAGTCGTCTCCACCCAAATGCGTATCTCCGTCGGTAGATTTTACTTCAAAAACGCCATCGCCTAATTCCAAAACTGACACATCATGTGTACCACCACCACAGTCAAACACAACAATCTTCATGTCCTTATGCGCCTTATCAAGACCATAAGCCAATGCAGCCGCAGTTGGTTCATTAATAATACGCTTCACATTCAACCCAGCGATTTCTCCCGCTTCCTTAGTGGCTTGCCTTTGGGCATCATTAAAATATGCTGGCACAGTGATTACAGCTTCAGAGACCTCCTGACCTAGGAAATCCTCGGCCGTTTTTTTCATCTTCTGCAGAATCATTGCGGATATCTCCTGAGGAGTATATTTCCGGTCGTCAATCTCAACTCTGGGAGTATTGTTATCTCCTTTAACAAGTTTATAAGGAACTCGTGTAGCTTCCTTTGTAACCTCAGCAAAACTGCTCCCCATAAAACGCTTTATAGAGGAAATCGTCTTAGTTGGGTTCGTTATAGCCTGCCGTTTTGCCGGCTCCCCTACTTTACGCTCGCCATTTTCTGCAAAAGCCACAATTGAAGGCGTAGTTCTTTTACCTTCACTGTTGGCGATCACAACAGGTTCATTCCCCTCCATCACAGAAACACAAGAATTTGTTGTTCCTAAGTCTATACCAATAATCTTTGACATCCTAATTATATCTTTAATGTTAGAAATCTTTGTTTGCCAGATAATAACAAGCAATGTGCCAATAGACTTTTGTCAGACAAAAAGGGCACGGGAACGGCATGAACCTAGCGCAGCTATTTGCAAACACGTTGATATATGACAGGATGACAGCTATTGCTGCAGAAATGCCCTTTCCAAATAGTGTTCAGTAATGCCGAAGTATCTCTTAAGTGCTGTCAAATCTTCTAAAATAGCAGCCTTACGAGCTACGGATACATTCCCTTTCACGCCTGCAATCAACACATTCTTAGGTGTATGAACGTCAGAGATAAACTCTATAACTTTAACTCTATATCCAAAATATTCCAAAATAAGAACCCGGATAGCATCTGTTAACATCTCTGACTGCCGGTCCATAAAGACCCCATGCCTGGTCAGGGGTGACAGATGATTTCGGACCTTAACCTTCTCCATCTGTCTGCGGACCTGCTTATGGCAACAGGGTGCTACAACAACCAGTTGAGCCCCACACCTTATACCTTTTATTATCGCATCATCGGTCGCCGTGTCGCAGGCATGCAACGCTATTAAAAGGTCAACTGAGTCAGAAGAGAACTCAGCAATCGTGCCCTCCACAAACCTCAATTTATCAAAGGAAGCCTTCTCAGCTATATTATTACATAAGGCTACAAGATCGGCTCTGTATTCAACTCCCGTGACACTAACATCCAGCTTGCGCACATTAATAAGATAGTCATATAAAGCAAAAGTAAGATATCCCTTGCCCGAACCCATGTCACAAACATGCTTTATAGATCCAGAAGGCACAGAACACACCAAACTATCAAGTATCTCTATATATCTGTTAATCTGCCTATACTTATCCTGCCCTGATTTGAGAACCTTGCCTGACTTATCTGTAAGCCCTAACTGTGTTAGATATAGCTGATTCGGGCCAGATTCAATCAACCGTTTTTTAAAACGGTCATGGCTAAGACTAACCTCCCGGGTGAGGTCACTCTGCGACTCACGCAAAGAAACCTTTCCCTTCTTATTCACCTCCAATACAAACTCGCCAGAAGTGCTTAAAACAGTGCATATCCGAAATCCACTAACTACAAACTGCTCCAACAGCGCTATGCCCTCGTCAACAAAAAAATTCTTGAATATATCCCTGGTTTTATAGCGATATGTAAACGCCAACATCTTATGACCCTTAATTAAAACTGGCCGGATATAAATTTTTTTTAACTCAGGCTCTATCCCATGGTAATTACCCAAGGAAGCCTTCACGAAGGCCTCACTAGCAACAACCTGGTGAATTCTTATACGGAACTCTTCAAATATTTCGGGATCAATCATCTGCAACACATTTCCTGCAAAACTAAACATAAAAAAAATGCCCCACTCAAAAGAATGGGGCATTTTTAGAATAGAATATCTATCTCCTATTCTCCTTTGTTCTCATTTGTATTTTCAGAGTCCTTAGTCTCGTCAGCTTCAGCTGCGGCAGCTTCTGTCGAAGCTTCAGCAACCACGGCGTTCGCAACTGATTCAGACTTCTTGGCTTTACTTCTACCACGTCTAGTTGTCTTCTTCTCAACTACCGCAGTATCTTTACCGTAAACTTCATTATAATCAACAAGTTCGATTAATGCCATTTCCGCATTGTCACCCAATCGATTATTTAGCTTAATGATCCTTGTATAACCCCCAGGGCGATTCGCAACCTTAGCAGCAACATCCCGGAATAACTCAGTCACCGTTTCCTTGTCTTGCAAATATCCAAAAACTACACGACGAGAATGCGTAGTATCATTTTTAGACTTTGTAATAATAGGTTCAACATATGTACGCAACGCCTTTGCTTTAGCCAAAGTAGTTGTGATTCTTTTATGTTTAATAAGCGAGGAAGCCATGTTGGCCAACATTGCCTTTCTATGTGAATCTGTTCTTCCTAAGTGGTTTACTTTTTTACCGTGTCTCATTTTTTAATGTTTCAGCGTATACCGTCTCTTTGAATCTAATACGAGGGAATTATACGCTATTTATAATATAGTTAATTAACTTAAAGCCTATTCCTCGTCTAATTTGAATTTGGCCAGGTTCATACCGAAAGACAAACTCTTAGACTTAACGAGTTCCTGAATTTCAGTGAGAGATTTTTTGCCAAAGTTCCTGAACTTAAGCATGTCAGCCACATCATATGAGACTAAATCCGCTAAAGTTCTAATGTCGGCGGCCTTCAAACAGTTAAGGGCTCTCACAGACAAATCTAAGTCTACCAGCTCAGTCTTGAGTATCTTACGCATATGTAGGATCTCTTCATCCACTTCCTTGGTTTCCTCCTTAGCCTGAGACTCCAAAACAAGATTCTCGTCAGAGAACAGCATAAAGTGCTGAATTAAAATCTTAGCTGCCTCCTTGAGTGCCTCTTCAGGATGGATAGAACCATCGGTGGAGATATCTAAAACTAACTTTTCGTAATCCGTTTTTTGTTCTACACGATAATTCTCGATCGTATACTTCACGTTCTTCATCGGTGTGAAGATAGAATCAATAGCAATCACCCCAACAACCGCATCACTGACCTTATTTTCTTCTGCCGGCACATAACCGCGGCCCTTGTTAATCGTCATCTCAACTTCCAAAGTGACAGACTTCTCCATATTGCATATTACAAAATCAGGATTTAGCACTTCGAAATTATTTGAGAACCTCGTGATATCGCCGGCAAGAAACTGGTCTTGTGCGCTTATCACAATAAATATCTTTTCTGTATCACCTGAATCACCCACCTTCTTAAAACGAACCTGCTTAAGGTTCAGGATAATTTCAGTAAGATCCTCAACAACACCTTTGATAGTAGAAAACTCATGAGAAACGCCAGAAAAACGAATGCTCGTAATGGCATAACCCTCCAAAGAAGAAAGTAAGATTCTCCTCAAGGCATTACCAATTGTTACACCGAAACCAGGTTCTAATGGACGAAATTCAAATGTACCGTCGAAATCAGTCGATTTCTGCATGATCACCTTATCGGGTTTTTGAAAAGCTAAGATTGCCATTTATAATGTTTTTAGATCGTTATTAATTTGTGCAAACAAGAATTAATTGCCCTAAGGCAATCAATTCTTTATTACTTAGAGTATAACTCTACTATTAGGTTTTCTTTAATATTTTCAGGAATCTCGTCACGATTTGGATATGCTAAAAATTTACCTGACAAATCAGCCGCATCCCAGTCCAACCAATTGAACTTGTTAATCACCCGGCCTGCAACTGAATTAGTAATCGACTCCAGGCTCTTAGATTTTTCGCGAACTGCAACGACATCTCCTGCTCTCAACTGATAAGACGGGATGTTCACAACTTCGCCGTTGACAGTGATATGCTTGTGACTCACCAGCTGACGTGCACCGGCACGAGTTGGAGCAATTCCCAGTCTGTATACAGTATTATCTAAACGCGCTTCAAGAAGCTGTAATAAATTATCTCCTGTGATACCAGACTTAGATGAAGCTTTAGTAAATAGGTTACGGAATTGACGTTCTAACACTCCGTAGGTGTACTTAACCTTTTGCTTCTCCATTAACTGGACAGCATATTCTGATTGCTTACCTCTACGCTTAGAGACGCCATGCTGACCTGGAGGATAATTCTTTCTATCCAGAACTTTATCAGGGCCAAAAATCGGCTCTCTGAACTTACGGGCTATTTTGGACTTAGGTCCGGTATATCTTGCCATAGTTGTTGTTTTAAAGTATCATGCAGTCTATAACCGCAGACTCTTAGCTTTAAAAAAATATAAATTAAACTCTTCTCTTTTTTGGAGGCCTGCAACCATTATGTGGAAGCGGTGTGATATCCTTAATTGAGGTCACTTCCAAACCGGCAACCTGCAATGTTCTGATAGCAGACTCGCGTCCGGAACCAGGACCCTTTACGAAAACATCTACTTTACGAAGTCCTAAATCAAAAGCTACTTTACCGCAATCTGAAGCGGCCTGACCGGCTGCATACGGTGTATTCTTCTTAGAACCCTTGAATCCCATCTTACCTGCAGATGACCACGAAATCGTCTGACCGTTTACGTTGGTTAAGGTAACGATGATGTTGTTAAAAGTAGCATTGATATGCGCCTGTCCTACAGGCTCAATCACAACAATCCGCTTTTTGGTAACTTTTTTACTTTTAGCCATAATCTTATTAGGTACTACTCTTATTTAGTAGCCTTTTTCTTGTTTGCAACTGTTTTCCTCTTTCCTTTACGGGTACGAGAATTATTTTTAGTACGCTGACCCCGAACAGGCAAGCCCTTTCTGTGACGTAAACCGCGGTAACAGCCTATATCCATCAGACGCTTAATATTCAACTGCACTTCCGAACGCAGAGCCCCCTCTACTTTTACGCCGTCGTTGATAATTGTACGAATAGCAGAAAGCTCATCATCTGACCAATCCTGCACCTTTTTATTGAAATCAATTCCTGCCTCAGACAATATACGCTGAGCAGTTGATCTTCCTATACCGAAAATATAAGTTAACCCAATTTCACCTCTTTTGTTTCTTGGTAAATCAATACCTGATATCCTTGCCATATTTATACTAGTGTTTGATTATTTGACTAAACGACAGATTGAGTAACCTGTACATTTAACCCAATCATACTTTAAATAAGTTCTTAACCCTGACGCTGCTTGTATTTAGGGTTTTTCTTGTTGATCACGTAAAGCTTACCTTTACGACGAATAACCTTACAATCTGCGCTACGCTTTTTAATTGATGACCTAACTTTCATTTTTATTTATATCTATAAGTAATCCTGCCTTTTGATAAATCGTAAGGCGACATCTCCAACTTAACTTTATCCCCGGGTAAAATTTTTATATAATGCATCCGCATCTTACCCGAAATATGTGCAATAATCTCATGCCCGTTTTCCAGCTCTACCCGGAACATAGCATTCGATAACGCTTCCTTTATTACTCCGTCTTGTTCAATCGAGGCCTGTTTAGCCATATAATATTGATTTTTACTTAATTAGCTACCGTTAAATAGGGATGCAAAATTAATAAAAATTTTTAAATAATCACTTTTTTTCTTTTAAAACTTCCTCGATCAAACTGAACGTCGATAAGACGTCCGCGCTACCGCGCTTAACAGCAACGGTATGTTCAAAGTGGGCCGACGGCCTATTGTCCTTAGTCGTTACCGTCCAACCATCCGACCAGAACTTAACAGCTGGGGTACCTGCATTTATCATAGGCTCTATTGCGATCACCATCCCTTCTTCCAACTTAATACCAGAGCCTCTCTTGCCATAATTTGGAACCTCCGGCTTCTCATGCAACTTGATGCCTACACCGTGGCCTACCAGCTCTCTTACTACACCATAGCCATTAGCTTCGGCCAGTTCCTGGATCGCGAAACCGATATCGCCAACTCGCGAACCAACAACTGCCTTTTGAATACCGTTATCAAGGCACTGTCTGGTTACCTCAAGAAGCTTTCGCTTTTCATCACTGATCTCGCCTATAGAGAAGGTGTAAGCAGAATCACCATAATATCCATCCTTTACAACCCCGCAATCTACAGATATAATATCGCCCTCCTGGATGATATAATCACTTGGAAAACCATGAACTACCTGATCATTAGGGGAAATGCACAACGAGTAAGGAAAGCCGTTATAGTTTAAAAACGCTGGAATTGCGCCATGATCCCTTATAAATGCTTCAGCGATCCGATTCAATTCCAACGTAGTAACTCCTGGTGAAATAAGCTTGGCTACCTCCGCCAAGGTCCTAGATACTAACAGGGAACTAGCCCTGATCAGTTCAATTTCCTCAGAAGTTTTATAATATACTCTAGCCATCTTAAACAATGGCCCCGGTACCACCTGCAACTGGCGCGGCGGTTCTGCCTGTAACACGGCCCGTCTTCATCAACCCATCATAGTGACGCATCAAAAGGTAACTTTCAATCTGTTGTAAGGTATCCAATACAACGCCTACTAAAATGAGCAGCGAGGTGCCGCCGTAGAATTGAGCAAATTCCGCTTTTATACCAAACTTCACTGCGATTGAAGGAAGTATAGCAATAATCGCTAGAAATATAGCTCCTGGAAAAGTAATTTTTGATATCACATCATCAATGAAAGAAGACGTGGAGACACCAGGTTTAATTCCTGGAATAAAGCCACCATTCTTCTTCATGTCATCAGACATCTGCGTAGGGTTAACTGTGATGGCTGTATAAAAGAAAGTAAATGCAATAATCAAGAACGCAAAAGTAAGACTGTAGGCCAAAGAAGTGTAGTCACTAAATTGAATAAGCCAAGTCTCCTGTAATGATGGGAAAAACTGGGTTAGCGTTGCGGGAATAAACATCAACGCCTGCGCAAAAATAATTGGCATTACACCCGCGGCATTAACTTTCAGCGGGATATATTGACGGATACCACCAAATTGCCTGTTTCCAACGATTCTTTTAGCATATTGAACTGGAACCTTTCTCACACCCTGTACGATCATTATTGTAAACATCACAACCGCGAACAGGGCCACAATCTCAATCACCAATGCTATAGGACCACCCTCCCCAATAAACCTGGAATTCACTTCTTGTACTAAGGCAACAGGCAAACGCGCGATAATCCCTACCATGATAATGAGTGATATACCATTACCAATGCCTTTATCTGTGATTTTCTCACCAAGCCACATGACAAACAATGTTCCAGCAGCCAGCACAAATGTAGCCAGTATTAAAAACCAGGTGTGGTCAATAACAATGGCTTCCTGAGGCACCTGGGTCTTCACATATCCTACTGCCTGCACAGCAGTGATAGCAACAGTAAGATAGCGTGTAATCTGATTAAGCTTCTTCCGGCCACTCTCTCCCTCTTTCTGCATCTTTTGAAAAGAAGGAACAGCAATACCTAACAGCTGAACTACGATTGAAGCGGAAATATATGGCATAACACCTAATGCCAAAATAGATACCCGCGAGAAAGATCCCCCGGCGAACATATCTAACAGCCCTAAAAGACCGGACTTTTGATTATCTCCTAATAAATTAGCATCGACACCCGGCAAAACCACATGCGACACGAATCTGTAGATCAACAAAATGATAAACGTAAACACAATACGTTCCCTCAATTCGTCGATTTTCCAGATATTACTTAAAGTAGTAAACAGCTTTTTCATTAATTACAATTTTTCGATTGAGCCTCCGGCAGCCTCAATTGCCTTCTGAGCACTTGCTGAAAAAGCATGTGCTTTCACATCCAATTTAGCTTTAACTTCACCACGACCTAAGATCTTAACTAGATCGTTCTTGGAAGCCAAACCATGCTGTTGTAAGGTATTAAAATCAAGAACCGTCAAATTAAATTTTTCAGCAAGCTGCTGAAGAACATCCAAATTGACACCCACATACTCAACACGATTTATTGGCTTGAAACCAACTTTAGGAACGCGACGCTGTAAAGGCATTTGTCCTCCTTCAAAACCAATCTTGGTTGAGTGGCCGGAGCGGGAGCCCGCACCCTTATGTCCGCGAGTAGAAGTGCCACCTCTACCCGAACCGGTACCGCGACCAATCCTTTTACTGTTTTTAATAGATCCTGATGCAGGTTTTAAATTACTTAAGTTCATTTTGAAACTCATTAGGCTACCCTTCGCTTTCACTAATCAGGGTAGCGGTTAAACATAAAGGTTGCAAATCTAGTTATATAACTCATATTTGCAACCCTATTATAAAAATTATATACTTTCTACAGCGACCAAATGGTTAACCTTCTTTACCATTCCAATGATAGCAGCATTGGCTTCAACTTCTACGCTTTGATTCAATTTAGTTAAACCAAGCGCTTGCATTGTACGCTTTTGTCTTTCGCTTCTGTCTATAACGCTTTTTATCTGGGTTATCTTTATCTTAGCCATAGTATTATCCGTTAAAAACTTTATTTAAATCAACACCACGGTGCTGAGCAACCGTATATGCATCACGCATCTTTGTTAACGCATCAACGGTAGCCTTAACCACGTTGTGTGGATTTGATGAACCCTTAGACTTTGCTAATACGTTGTGAACGCCTGCACTTTCCAAAACTGCGCGCATCGCACCACCGGCAATAACCCCGGTACCCACAGCAGCAGGCTTAATCAGCACAAAACCACCTGAGAACTTACCAATTTGCTCATGAGGAACTGTTCCATTTAAAAGGGGCACTTTTACCAAGTTCTTTTTAGCGTCGTCTACACCCTTCGCAATCGCCTCAGTTACCTCCTTTGCCTTGCCTAGACCATAGCCAACAATGCCGTTCTCGTCACCGACAACCACAATCGCAGAAAAACTGAATGTACGTCCGCCTTTTGTAACCTTAGCTACCCTCTGTATGCTAACCAAACGATCTTTCAATTCGATTTCGCTAGTCTTAACTCTTTTTATATTAATAGTTGACATTCTTATACTATTTAAAATTAAAATATTAAACCAGCTTCTCGGGCACCTTCAGCAAGGGACTTTACGCGACCATGGTATAGATAACCATTTCTGTCGAAAACAACCTCTTTAACTCCAGCTGCGATAGCTTTCTCAGCAACCAACTTACCTACAGCCACAGACTGTTCAGATTTACTTCCAGATCCGGAAAAATCTTTAGATAAAGACGAAGCTGACACGATTGTGCTACCAGTTACATCGTTAATAACCTGAGCATAGATACCTTTATTGCTTCTATATACTGATAAGCGTGGACGACTTTCAGAACCAACTAATTTTTTCCTGATTCCTTTTTTTATACGATCTCTACGAGATATTTTCTTTCCTGCCATGATTACTATTTTTTAGAAGCTGATTTACCTGCTTTTCTTCTTAACACCTCACCTACGAACTTGATACCTTTACCTTTATATGGCTCTGGCGCACGCAATGACCGTATCTTTGCAGCTACTTGTCCGATAAGTTGCTTATCTATACTTTCCAGAATGATCTTAGGTGTCTGACCTTTCTCAGAAGTCGTAGTAACCTTCACTTCCTGCGGCAACTGAAACACATAATGGTGAGAGAAACCTAAAACAAGGTCCAAAGTATTTCCCTGATTTGTTGCACGATAACCCACGCCTACCAATTCCTGTTCTAACTTGAAGCCGTCTGTAACGCCAACTACCATGTTATTCAACAAGGAGCGATATAACCCGTGCAAAGCTTTGTGTCTTTTTTGCTCTGAAGGACGCTGTACTGTGAGTACACCATCTTCTTGCTTTACAGTGATATCTCTATCTACTGCTTGCGATAATTCTCCTTTAGGTCCCTTTACGGTTACTACGTTATCATTAGCTACCGTAACGGTGACACCTGCGGGGATATTTATTGGGGCTTTTCCTATTCTTGACATTTCGTATTCCTCCTAATTAGTAAACGTGACACAAAACCTCACCACCAACATTTAATTTAGCTGCCTCTTTATCGGTCATAACCCCTTTTGAAGTGGATAAGATAGCGATGCCCAGGCCGTTCAATACCCGAGGCATGTTCTCAACGCCAGCATACTGCCTTAATCCCGGCTTACTAACACGTACCAAGGTACGGATCGCAGACACTTTGGTAATCGCATTATACTTCAACGCAATCTTAATAATTCCTTGAGCTGTCGTATCTTCGAACTTATAGTTAGCGATATAACCCTTATCAAAAAGCACTTTTGTAATTTCCTTTTTGATGTTCGATGCAGGAATCTCTACGATTCTGTGATTTGCCTTAATGGCATTTCTTACTCTTGTAAGATAATCCGCTATTGGATCTGTATTCATGTTTTATTAAATTGTGATAGTGGTTTCCTTCCCGACCATTCAGGACGACCTGCTATCTGTTAATTACTTTGTACGCTTTGTGCTATGGTCTTACCAGCTAGCCTTTCTGACCCCTGGTATTTTTCCTGCCAGAGCCATCTCACGAAACGTTACCCTCGATATACCGAAAGTACGCATATATCCGCGAGGACGGCCTGTCAACTTACAACGATTATGTAAACGCACCGGAGAAGAATTCTTCGGCAGCTTATCTAAGCCTTCATAATCGCCGGCAGCTTTAAGTTCAGCACGTTTTTCCGCATATTTAGCTACCAGTCTCTGACGCTTAATTTCGCGGGCTTTTACTCCTTCTCTTGCCATTATTGATTTGTATTTTGATTTTTAAAAGGTAATCCAAACTGTTTTAATAACTCAAGTGCTTCAACGTCTGAAGTTGCTGTCGTTACAAAGGTAATATCCATGCCTAGAATCTTATTAATCTTGTCTATATTGATCTCAGGGAAAATGATCTGCTCAGTAATACCTAATGTATAATTGCCCTTACCATCGAAACCTTTATCGTTGATTCCTTTGAAATCACGGATACGTGGCAAAGCTACGGAAATTAAACGATCTAAAAACTCATACATGTTATTATCACGCAAAGTAACACGCACACCTACAGGCATACCTTTACGAAGCTTGAAGTTAGAAACGTCCTTTTTCGACTTAGCAGCAACGGCCTGCTGACCAGAAATGGTTGTCATCTCCAAAATAGAGCTATCAACAATCTTCTTGTCTGTTACAGAAAAACGGCCAACCCCCTGGTTGATCGAGATTTTCTCCAACTTTGGAACCTGCATTACACTTTTATAGTTAAACTTGTCTTTCAGTGCAACAACAATTTCCTCTTTATATTTACTTTTTAATCTTGGTACGTAAGCCATTATTTGATCTCCTCTCCTGATTTTTTACTAACCCTAACTAACTTTCCATCAGCATTAAGCTTTCTACCTACACGGGTAATATCACCTGTTTTAGGATCTATCAGCGCTACATTGGAAATATGAAGAGTAGCTTCCTTTTTAATTATGCCACCGTTAGGTGTAGCAGCATTAGGTTTCGTATGTTTTGACACAAGGTTCACGCCTTCAACAAGCACTCTGCTCTTAATTGCATCTACTGAAAGGACTTTACCTTGCTGACCCTTAGAGTCGCCTGCTATAACCTTTACTAAGTCGCCCTTACGGATCCTAACTTTGGGTTTAGTTACTTTATTTTTCATGTTATAATACCTCCGGTGCTAATGATACAATCTTCATAAACTGCTTTTCACGCAATTCTCTCGCAACCGGACCAAAAATACGTGTTCCACGCGGCTCGTCCTGTGCGTTTAGCAATACTGCGGCATTGTCATCAAAGCGGATATACGAACCGTCCTTACGTCTGATTTCTTTCTTTGTTCTAACAACAACTGCTTTAGAAACTGTCCCCTTCTTAATGTTTCCTGAAGGCAACGCGCTTTTTACGGTAACAACAATTTTATCACCAATCGAAGCATAGCGTTTTCCGGTACCACCCAGTACACGGATTACCAACACTTCCTTTGCACCGCTATTATCGGCTACATTTAATCTTGATTCCTGTTGTACCATCTTATTTAGCCCTCTCTAAAATTTGTACCAATCTCCAGTTCTTGTTTTTACTCAGCGGACGGGTTTCCATGATCAATACAGTATCTCCGATTCCGCAATCATTCTTCTCGTCATGAGCCATAAATTTGGTAGTTTTCTTAACAAACTTACCATAGATCGGGTGCTTAACTTTACGTTCAACAGCTACAACAACAGACTTATCCATCTTATTGCTCACTACCAACCCGGTTCTTGTTTTTCTTAATTGTCTTTCCATTTCGACTCTAAAGTTATTTAGTTTCAGTAGCAGACTCGGCCTTCCGCCTGGTCACTTCAGTGTTTAATCGGGCTATGTTTTTCCTTACCAACTTAATTCTGGAAGGATTCTCAATAGCCGAAATTGTGTGAGCAAATTTCAACTTAACCAAGTTTTCCTTTTCTTCTGCAATCCTTGCTACTAGTTCTTCCTTTGAAAGCCCTGTGATTTCTGAGTTTTTCATCTTATTAGTTTTTATGTTTGAGCCTAGCGGTTATAATAACAAGTTACTTACAACATTCAACTCAAAATCATTCTATGCTTCTACGTAATCTCTACGTACTACAAATTTTGTTTGGATAGGTAGTTTTTGAGCCGCAAGTCTCATTGCCTCTTTAGCAACTTCCAACGGCACGCCCTCAGCTTCAAAAATGATGCGTCCCGGCCTAACAACTGCTACCCAATATTCAGGAGCACCTTTACCTTTACCCATACGTACTTCAGCTGGCTTCTTAGTAACCGGCTTATCCGGGAAAATCCTAATCCAAACCTGGCCTTCACGTTTCATGAAACGAGTTACCGCAATACGGGCTGCTTCTATCTGACGGCTTGTTATCCAAGTCGCTTCTAAAGATTTAATCCCGAAAGATCCGAATGACAATTCAGCACCACGAGTTGCTAAACCTTTCATTCTGCCCTTTTGCATCTTTCTGAACTTCGTTCTCTTTGGCTGTAACATTTTATCTTATATTATCGTTAAACGATCTGTTTACTACTACTTGCGCGGACCTCTGTTTTGACCTCCGCCTCTGTTATCTCTTCCAGCGCCAGGGCCAGACTGACCAGGACCTCTTCCACCGCGACCTTTGTCGTTTCTTCTGTCTCCGCCACGATGATCCCTGTCTCTTCCACCAGCGAACCCACCTTCAGGTCTGCCCTTACCAGGAGCATTATTTGCTGCACCGATGTTTGGAGAAAGATCGCGTTTTCCATAGACTTCGCCTTTGCAGATCCAAACTTTAACCCCGATCTTACCGTAGGTAGTTAAAGCCTCGGCCAAAGCATAGTCAATATCCGCTCGGAAGGTATGCAGAGGAATTCTTCCCTCTTTATACTGTTCGCTACGCGCCATCTCCGCACCACCTAAACGACCAGAGGTCATAATTTTGATGCCTTCGGCGCCCATACGCATTGTGGAAGCAATAGTAGACTTCATCGCTCTACGGAAAGAAATCCTGGCCTCCAACTGCTTTGCTACGCCTTCTGCAACCAATTGGGCATCCAGCTCCGGACGCTTAATTTCAAAGATGTTGATTTGAATTTCCTTCTTGGTAAGCTTCTTCAACTCTTCTTTGATTTTATCTACTTCCTGACCAGCTTTACCGATAACGATACCTGGACGCGCCGTGTGAATTGTAACAGTGATGCGCTTAAGCGTACGTTCGATAACTACTTTAGCTACCCCGCCTTTTGCGATACGCGCCGAAAGATATTTTCTTATTTTTTCGTCCTCAACTAATTTATCAGCATAGTTGTTGCCTCCGAACCAGTTAGAATCCCAACCTTTGATGATTCCTAACCTGTTACCTATTGGATGTGCTTTTTGTCCCATTTCTGTTAATTAGTTTGAGTTTCAACGTTTTTACTATCTACGATCAAAGTTACGTGATTAGAACGCTTACGTATTCTATAACCACGTCCTTGAGGGGCCGGCCTTAACCTTTTCAACTGACGACCGCCGCCAACCATTATAGTTTTCACGTATAATTGGCTTTCTTCAGGGCGAGAACCTTCATTCTTGGATTCCCAGTTCTTGATTGCAGACAATAGTAATTTTTCAACCTTCAATGCTGCTTCCTTATTGGTAAACTTTAATATATGTAAAGCTTTCTCAACGCCCTCTCCTCTGATAAGATCTACAACCAAACGCATTTTACGTGGTGAGGTTGGACAATTGTTTAATTTCGCTACTGCTTCCATCTCTTAATTATTTTTTCTTTTCAGAGTGACCTCTAAATGTTCTGGTTGGAGCAAACTCTCCCAGCTTGTGACCAACCATGTTTTCTGTTACGTATACCGGTATAAACTTATTACCGTTATGTACTGCAAATGTATGACCTACAAAATCTGGAGAGATCATTGATCTGCGTGACCATGTTTTAATGACGGACTTCTTTCCTGAATCATTCATAGAGACAACTTTTTTCTCTACGTTATGGTCAATATAAGGTCCTTTTTTAATTGAACGAGCCATTATTTCTTCCTTTTCTCTATGATGAAACGATTTGAATATTTTTTCAGTGTCCTGGTTTTGAACCCTTTAGCATACATGCCATTTCTTGACCGCGGCTGACCTCCAGATGAGCGTCCTTCACCACCACCCATCGGGTGATCCACTGGGTTCATCGCTACCGGACGTGTTCTAGGTCTGCGACCCAACCACCGCTTACGACCTGCTTTACCCAATACTTCATTAGCGTGATCCGAATTGGATACTGTTCCAATTGTTGCCAGGCAGGTTACCAATATCAACCTTGTTTCACCAGACGGCATTTTTAAAGTAGCATATTTGCCATCACGTGCAGCCAGCTGTGCATAAGCACCGGCGCTCCGTGCCAATTGCGCACCACGCCCCGGATGAATTTCCACGTTGTGGATAATTGAACCCAGAGGGATATTGGCAAGTCTCAATGTATTGCCTAGTTCCGGCGCAGCAGTATCGCCTGAAACAACCTTTTGTCCAACCTGAAGCCCTTCAGGTGCAATAATATAACGCTTCTCACCATCAGCATAATTTAATAATGCGATACGTGCTGTACGGTTAGGATCGTATTCAATAGTAGCAACAGTAGCAGGAATATCAAACTTATCACGTTTAAAATCAATTAAACGATAAGATCTCTTGTGACCACCGCCCATATAGCGCATCGTCATCTTACCTGTATTGTTCCGTCCTCCCGATTTCTTAGAAGATACAACCAATGATTTTTCGGGCTTGGTTGCGGTAATCTCCGTAAAACTGGCACCAACTCTAAAGCGGGTACCCGGAGTAACTGGTTTAAATTTTCTTAAGCCCATAGTTTATATTTATTCAATTCTTATTAAACGTTAGCGTAATAATCTATTGTCTCGCCATCTTTCAGCGTTACAATAGCCTTCTTATATTTCGGGCTGCGACCTGTCACCAAACCAGCTTTTGTATTTCTGGATTTAACTTTCCCATCTACAACCATTGTATTTACCGCAAGCACGCTTACGCCATACATTTTTTCAATAACCTGCTTGATCTGCAGTTTATTTGCCTTGTGATCCACTTTAAAAGTAAAGCGGTTAGACTTCTCTGTTAAAGCGGAAGCCTTTTCTGTTAATATCGGTTTTCTTAAAAGTTCCATATTACTTAGCGAATGCTTCCTCCAAAGTTTTAAGAGAGTCAGTAGTAAGCAAAAGTTTACCACAGTTTAATACATCATAAGTATTCAACTGATCAGCGGTAACTACCTTAGCTTTCTGTATGTTTCTGCTTGATAAATAGATATTGTTATTCTGGGACGGCAAAACAAGCAGTGTCTTTTCTGTGCTTAAATTTAAAGCGCTTACCAGATTTACATAGTTCTTCGTTTTAACTGAATCAAAATTAAATGACTCCAAAACAACGATGTTCGCATCCTGAGCCTTGTATGACAAAGCCGATTTACGAGCAAGCGCTTTCAACTTCTTATTCAGTTTGAAACTATAATCGCGCGGCTGAGGACCGAATACACGACCACCTCCGTTGAACAATGGAGATTTAATACTGCCGGCGCGAGCACCACCAGTTCCTTTTTGCTTGTATAACTTACGGGTTGAACCTGCTATTTCGTTACGTTGCTTCGATTTGTGTGTACCCTGACGCTGATTGGCCAGATATTGTTTCACATCCAAATAGATTGCATGATCTACCGGCGTAATTCCGAAGACCGACTCAGGAAGTTGCACCTTGGCACCTGTCTCTTTTCCTGAGATGTTTAATACTTTTACTTCCATCTGCTTACTTATCTAAGATTACGTAAGAACCCTTCGCTCCAGGTACTGACCCGCTTACTACAACTAAATTCTGGTCAGCATACACTTTCAGAACCTGCAAGTTCTGAACTTTAACTCTGTCTCCACCAGTTCTTCCGGCCATACGCATACCTTTAAATACACGCGACGGATATGAAGACGCACCCAGTGAACCTGGCGCACGCATCCTGTTGTGCTGACCATGAGTTTGTCCACCTACACCGCCAAAGCCGTGACGCTTAACAACACCCTGAAAACCTTTACCTTTAGAAGTACCCACAACATCTACAAAATCACCTTCATTAAAGATGTTTACCGTTACGGTATCACCCAAATTCAATGATTCTTCGAACTCTGCAAACTCCACCAATTTGCGCTTTGGTGTAGTATTTGCTTTTGCAAAGTGCCCTTTTAAGGGTTGCGTGGTGTTCTTCTCTTTAGCTTCATCAAAGCCTAGTTGAACAGAAACATAACCGTCTTTCTCTGCGGTTTTTACTTGTGTCACTACACAAGGTCCAGCCTCGATCACCGTACACGGAATATTTCTTCCGTCGGCGTCGAAAATGCTGGTCATTCCTACTTTTTTTCCAATAATACCTGACATTTTCTATTTTAAATTTAACACCCATCGAAGCAGTAGGGCTTCGTTCAAGGTGGATATACATCCCGGTTAAGGGACGGCAAAAATAGAAAAGAAATCTTAATTTTCAAATAGTTAGCGCATTTATTTTTTAAATAAACGCAGAAAAAAAATAACAGCCGGAGAGGCTGTCAAAAACCCACTAACCCACTAAGTTATTGCTAAGACTAAACAAAATGACACACAACACAAAAAAGCCGATAGCAACATACAGGTAGTCGCGCTCAATTAAAAAACTGAACACAGAAAATACCACACGCATAACCGGGGTAAAGATGAGCAGCAAAACACCAAACTGGATGACTGAACTACCGTCCAGTCGAAGCAAACCATACAATATAGCAGACACTGAAGACAAGCCCGATTTGTCGGGATTGAAGCTACCGTAATCTATTCGTTCTGCTGAATGGTCAAACAGATAAATACACGCTCCAATAAGTACAATGATCATAGACGACATTACTCCTACCCGAAGCAGCGTACCCAGAATCAGCTGAATATCTTTCTCACTCTTCAAGTCTCCTTTATCTTTATTCATCATATCAATCCCGTTATTCCCTTGTAGATCATCTGCAGTGCCAGGACAGTAACTACGACAGCAAACACGACCTTAAGCTTATCCGTTTTTGTGCGCACTAAAACCCTCGATCCCACTGTGGCGCCCAAAAGAACACCTACTGTAACCGGCATCGCAATTCCTGGATCTATTTGTCCCCTGTGCAGATAGACAATGGCGCTCGCCGCCGCAGTAACCCCCATCATAAAATTACTTGTAGTAGTTGATACCTTGAAAGGTATCCTCATGATGTTATCCATAGCGATCACTTTTAACGCGCCAGAACCTATGCCAAGTAAACCTGAAATAATGCCTGCCAAAAACATCATTACAAAACCGCCCGCCACGTTATGAACGGCATATGCCTTCTGTCCACTTTCTGTCGGATAAGAACCGTTCAACCTAAAGAAAGCCGCCGCCTTACCAGAGGCTACATTGTCTGAACGATCAATTTTTTTCTTAACCATCATGACAGAGGAAAATAAAAGAATTAAACCAAATACAATCGCAATATAGCCCGGATCAATAAATATTGTTATTACAGCCCCGAGAATGGCGCTGACCGTGGTAGCCACTTCCAGGAACATCCCGATGCGTATGTTCGTGATACCTTCCTTTACATAAGCTGCGGCCGAGCCCGAAGAGGTTGCGATCACAGAGATGATGGATGCACCGATAGCATATTTAATATCTACGTTCAGCGCCAAAGTCAGCAATGGAATTATAACCACACCGCCGCCCAGACCAGTAAGAGAACCAACCAGACCCGCCAAAAATGCTCCGGTTAACACAATAATTGTGAATAGTAATACCGACATTGTGGCAAATATACTATCTCCAATGCTTACACAGTAAAAATTAAAATGAATGTTGTATGAATAACCAGATTGTCTTATGAAAAAAATTACAACCATGATCATGATGCTGGCGATCAGCCTGACAACAACGGCACAACTCCCTCAAGATTCCTTAAAGACCGGTACATCACTTCAGGATCAGTATAAATTGATGCTATCCAGATCAAGAACATTAGATGGCTACAAAATAGTTAACCCCAACAGGCTTGCAGCATTTTGGGCCAGTGTGAGAGACAGCATATCCTTCGGCAAAAATGATCTTGTCGCCACGAAGAAGAAAGTAAACAGCCTGCAGGCGCGCCTCGACACCATGGACAGACAACTTAGAGGCAACGAGAACGCTTTGGCCAATGCAAATGCCAAACTGGATGAACTGCAGATCCTCGGCCTTTCCTTTAAAAAAGGAACCTATAATGCTATCGTATGGAGCATCATCCTCATTCTAGCCCTAGCACTTACACTAACGGTTGTCAGATCATTGGCCGCCGTTCGCGAAGCCAGGTACCGGGCCGGTTTGTACAATGAGCTGAGCGAAGAACACCAACGATACAAAACCAAAGCAAATGAGAAAGAGAAAAAGCTTGCACGAGAACTCCAGGACGAAAGAAACAAACTGGAAGAGTTCAAAAATCAACGATGAAGTACCGAAAATAAAAAGAGCCTTGCTGATGTTCAGCAAGGCTCTTTTTTAACTAAAATCTTAGCGTTACACCTTGATTTCAACCTCAACGCCGCTAGGCAACTCTAGTTTCATCAACGCATCTACGGTTTTTGAGTTAGAGCTGTAGATATCCAGCAAACGCTTATAGGCACAAAGTTGAAACTGCTCACGGGCTTTTTTATTCACGTGTGGTGAACGCAGCACAGTAAACACTTTTTTCTCTGTAGGCAACGGAATCGGTCCGCTTACAACTGCGCCTGTAGGCTTCACAGTCTTCACGATTTTCTCAGCAGACTTATCTACCAGATTGTAATCGTAAGATTTTAATTTAATTCTAATTCTTTGGCTCATTATTATTATTTAATTGTGCTGTCGGTTAGAGCTATTAATAACCGACAGCGTATTATTAATCGATTGACTTGATCTTACCTTTAGACTTTGCAATAACCTCATCCTGTACGTTCTTCGGTGCTGGCTCATAATGATCAAACTCCATTGTAGAAGTTGCACGTCCTGAAGTTATAGTACGCAACTGTGTTACGTAACCAAACATTTCTGAAAGTGGAACCAATGCCTTAATTACCTGAGAACCGTTACGCGTATCCATACCTTGAAGCTGGCCACGACGACGGTTAAGGTCTCCCATAACGTCACCCATGTTTTCTTCAGGCGTCAATACTTCAATTTTCATGATAGGTTCCATCAATACCGGCTTACATTTCGGTAACGCCTCGCGGAAAGCTGAACGAGCAGCAATCTCAAAAGAAAGCGCATCTGAATCGACTGCGTGGAAAGATCCATCGATCAATCGAACTTTCATATCAGGAAGCGGATATCCTGCAAGAACGCCATTTACCATAGCTGCAGCAAAACCCTTTTCTACCGAAGGAATGAATTCGCGAGGGATCGCACCACCCACAATTTCGTTCACAAACTGCAGTCCACCTTTTTCAAAATCTTCATCAATCGGAGAAATAATAACCTGGATATCCGCAAATTTACCACGTCCACCAGTTTGCTTCTTATAGGTCTCACGATGTTGAGTTGAGCCAGTAATAGCTTCTTTATAAGCTACCTGAGGAGCACCTTGATTTACCTCTACCTTAAACTCACGCTTTAAACGGTCGATCAGGATGTCAAGGTGAAGCTCACCCATACCGGAAATAACCGTTTGACCGGTTTCCTGATCTGTTTCCACCCTAAATGTAGGATCCTCTTCAGCCAGTTTACCCAAAGCGATACCCAACTTATCTACGTCTGCCTGTGTTTTAGGCTCAATAGCTAAACCAATTACCGGCTCAGGGAATACCATCGACTCAAGAATGATTGGATTCTTCTCATCGCAAAGCGTGTCTCCGGTTTTGATGTCCTTGAAACCAACAACCGCTGCGATATCACCTGCACCAACGTTCGGAATAGGATTCTGCTTGTTGGCATGCATCTGGAAGATCCTCGAAATACGTTCCTTATTCTCAGAACGAGCGTTATAAACATATGAGCCGGCTTCCAGATTACCTGAATAAACCCGGATAAAGCACAAACGTCCAACAAACGGATCTGTTGCGATCTTAAACGCAAGCGCAGAAAATGGTTCTTCAATCTTAGGCTGACGTACAATTTCTTCGCCTGTGTTCGGGTTAGTACCAGTAATACCCTCAACATCCAGAGGCGACGGCAATAATTCCATCACCAGGTCAAGCATAGTCTGCACGCCTTTGTTTTTGAACGAAGATCCGCAAACCATCGGAACGATCTTCGCGTCCAAAGTAGCTTGTCTCAAAGCATCCAAAATCTCCCGCTCTGTAATCGAATTTGGATCGTCAAAGAACTTCTCCATCAACGACTCATCATATTCAGCTACAGCCTCAAGAAGCTTCTCGCGCCATTCCGAAACCTCATCCAACATATCTTCAGGAATAGGCACTTCCGTAAAGGTCATACCTTTATCATGCTCATTCCAAACAATACCGCGGTTATTGATCAGATCAACTACTCCTTTAAAAGCATCTTCAGCACCGATAGGCAATTGCAATGGAACAGCATGGCTACCCAGCATCTCTCTAACCTGCTTAACTACTTTAAGGAAGTCTGCACCTGAACGGTCCATTTTATTCACAAAACCGATACGAGGAACCGCATAGTTGTTAGCCAAACGCCAGTTCGTTTCAGACTGAGGCTCAACACCATCCACTGCTGAAAACAAAAACACCAATCCGTCCAGTACACGCAGCGAACGGTTTACCTCTACGGTAAAGTCCACGTGCCCGGGGGTATCAATTACGTTTACCTGATACTTATTTCCTCTGTAAGGCCAGAACACAGTCGTTGCAGCTGACGTGATGGTTATCCCGCGTTCAGCTTCCTGCACCATCCAGTCCATTGTAGAGGCACCTTCGTGTACCTCACCAATCTTGTGGTTTACACCGGCATAATAAAGGATACGCTCAGTTGTCGTCGTTTTACCGGCATCAATGTGAGCGGCGATCCCTATATTTCTTGTAAATTTTAAATCTCTTGCCATTTTATCTCTGGATCCTATATATTAAAAACGGAAATGCGAGAATGCCTTGTTGGCCTCTGCCATCTTATGGGTATCCTCTTTCTTCTTAACTGCAGCACCTTCACCTTTAGCTGCCGAAACGATTTCAGCTGCCAGTTTTTCCTTCATGGTCTTTTCTCCGCGCTTACGTGCAAAAGATATCAACCATTTCATACCTAAGGCCACCTTACGGTCGGGTCTTACTTCTGTTGGAACCTGGAAGTTAGCACCACCCACACGACGGGATTTAACTTCAACTGAAGGCATTACATTTGACAATGCACGCTTCCATACCTCCAAGCCATTTTCACCAGCTTTTTTCTCGGCAAGTTCAACTGCATCATAAAAAATATCATAAGCGATGGATTTTTTACCATCGTACATCATGTTATTTACAAACCTTGTAACCTGAACATCATTAAATTTCGGATCAGGAAGGATGATTCTCTTTTTTGGTTTTGACTTTCTCATTTCTTATTCCTCCTGATTATTTCTTTTTACCCTTTGCTGGTGCTGCAGCTGCCTGTCCTGGTTTAGGACGCTTAGTACCATATTTCGAACGACGCTGATTACGTCCTGCAACGCCTGAAGTATCAAGGGCGCCACGGATGATGTGATAACGTACACCTGGTAAATCCTTAACACGACCACCACGGATCAATACGATAGAGTGCTCCTGCAGGTTGTGACCTTCTCCAGGGATGTATGCGTTAACCTCTTTACCATTGGTTAAACGTACACGCGCTACTTTACGCATTGCTGAGTTTGGTTTTTTAGGGGTAGTGGTATATACACGCGTACATACACCTCTTCGCTGTGGACAGCTGTCCAACGCCGGAGACTTACTCTTGAACTCCAGTGCTACTCTACCTTTTCTAACTAATTGTTGAATGGTTGGCATTGTTTCCTTTTGCTTTTTCTTTTATGTTTTTAAAACTTTACCCCTCAATAAGGGACTGCAAAAGTACGACAATACATTTTATAAATCAATAGGTTAACCAAATAAAATACCACATTAGTGAAAAGTGTTCACATAAAGCTTCTCCACCTTCTTGCGGGCCCAGTCGGTTTTCCGAAGGAATTTCAGACTGGAATTCATGGTCGGATTATTTAAAAAACAATCGATCCTGACCATCGAACCCAGCTCCGCCCAGCCATAATGCCACACCAGCTGCTTCAGAATAAACTCAAGCGTTTTTCCGTGAAGCGGATTATTCTTTTGTTCAGACGAAGTCATCAGATTAATTCTTCTTCCAGCTGTTATTTGCAGTATTCATATCAGGCAAAACCTTTTCCGGGTCCAGAACCACCGACACCACTTCCTCAGCAGCAGGATATTTCACCGTCCATATTTTATTTCGCATCCAAACATCAACCGGCAACCTGACAATATCAGTTTTCCCACTTTTCATTTTTACCTGCAATATGACAGGCATCGGCAGCTGCTCAAGATTAGCGACCATAATGTCATACCCACCTGCCTCACCGCCCTTGGCTGGCTTCACATCTACAACAGCCTGATCCATTTTCCAGTTCGACATAAACCAACCTCTCCAAAACCAGGAAAGATCCTCACCTGCACCGTTTTCTATAGCGCGAAAGAAATCCACCGGAGTAGGATGCTTATATGCCCATTGCTCAATATATTTCCTGAAGGCGTAGTCAAAACGGTCTGCCCCCAAAACCTCATTTCTAAGTATTTCAAGTCCCCAGCCTGGTTTACTGTACAGGTTGTTACCAATATTGCGTTCCACCATCGCATCTGGCGTAAGCATAATATATTCCAGCTCAGGCTGCGCGAGATATTCAGCAACCTTATGCATATCAAGTTTTTCAGGTTTATACTCTCCATTATTGAATGCCGCAGAAGACAAGCCGTTGATGAAGGTATTAAAGCCCTCATCCATCCAGCCGTATTTACGCTCATTGCTCCCCACAATCATGGGAAACCAGGTGTGACCAAATTCATGATCAATCACACCCCAGGCATCCTCATTTTTTGCCTGCCATCCACAAAAAACGATACCCGGATATTCCATCCCACCAACGTTACTTGCCACATTTATAGCCATCGGGTAAGGATATTCGAACCATTTTTGCGAGTAATGTTCCACGGAAGCTTTCACATACTCCACGGCGCGTCCGTAGCCATCATTACCATTACTTTCCACCGGATGCGCTGCAACGGCGAGCGACTTCTTCCCACTTGGAAGATTTATCCTTGCAGCCTCAAGAATAAACGCCTTCGAAGAACCCCAGGCCACATCACGTGTATTCTTCATGCGGAACTTCCATGTAAGCTTCTCCTTCGCCGGCCTCGAAGATTTCTCATTTACCTCCCCTGCAGTACGCACCGTCACTTTCTTATCACTGTCTTTTGCCGCATTCCATCGCTCCAGCTGAACCGGGGTAAATACATCCTGAGGATTCAGCAACTCCCCCGATCCCATCACAATATGACTGGCTGGCGCTGTAACACTGAAGTCCACATCTCCGTATTCACAGTAGAACTCCCCTGCACCCCAGTACGGCAAAGTGTTCCATCCCAGTACATCATCATAAACACTCATCCTTGGAAACCACTGGGCAATCGAATATATCTCCCCGTTCTTTGTCGACAAATGCCCCATCCTGTCCGATCCGTTTACCGGGACAATAAAAGAAAAATCCATTTTAATGGTAATCACATCACCGGATGCCGAAAGCGGTTGATCCAAACGGATCTGCATCCTGGTGTCTTCTATAACAGAAGTGAATTTAACCGCCTTTTGTTTCTGTAAAACCGTCAACCTCTTAATCGTATATCCTCCATCCAGTTTCTCTCCTCTCGCACCGTAACGACTTCCGGCAGGAATCAGGGCATTTCCTCTCGACTCCTCGGAAAACAAATTCTGATCCAGTTGCAGCCATAGGTAAGGCAACGGATCAGGGCTATTATTCTGGTAGGTGATCGTGACCGATCCGGTCACCATATGTTTCACATCATCCAACTCAGCAGAGATCGCATAGTCGGCCCGGTTCTGCCAGTACTTCGGACCGGGATACCCACTCGCAGAACGATACTCGTTCCCATTCTGCGTATAAAAGAGCGGACTAAATGCCGCATGAGGATCATAGTTACTTTTTAGTCCGGATTGCGCAGCAGCATTCAGGCCCATTACACATAGTGCAACTAATACGAAGGTTGTCTTATTCAACATAAACATATGGTCGGTTAAACGAAAAATAAAGATATTCTTTTTCGCGGGTTTTCTAGTTTTTTTTAAGTGCAACGTACGCGCCCTCATCAAAGCCGATAAGTGCGGGTTCTCCCGCTACCTCGAGTACCGGACGCTTAATCAAACTCGAATGCCCAAGCATCAAAGCAATAGCACTCTCCTGGTCGCCGACCCCTGCTTGTTCCTCGGCCGACAGTTTTCTCCAGGTCGTCCCCTTCTTGTTGAGCACCTTCTCCCAGCCAAAGACATCGCACCACCGGTTTAATTTTTCCGCAGTCACGCCTTTCTTTTTAAAGTCATGAAAAGTGTATGCCAGCCCATGCTTATCAAGGCTCGTGATCGCCTTCTTCACCGAGTTGCAATTTGGTATTCCATAAATGATCATGGGGCAAAAATAGCCCATGTTCGTCACATTTATAAGGTCATTCGTCACATTTTTATCATTCACGTTGCAAAGCTTAGTAGTATTGCACCATACATTATGAGTAATCATGACCAGATTAAAAGAGATCACCAAAATAGAATTAATCGCATTCAATGCATGCGTTGTGCTCGCACTATTGTTTTCGAGCGCCCAGGCCATAAGCGACCACTACTCCATCAGAGACCACGTTTACTTTAACAACTTTTGGCTAACGCTTTTCTTTAGCCATATGGTGACCAGCGTTTGCTACCTTTTGCTGTGCCTGCATGTCCAGCCGCAAATGGAACAGGAAGAGCAAAAACCATCAAACGCCGTAATCCTGACCCTTAGTACCCGCCTACCCTTTAACGATATGCTCAATTCCATGCCCCTTAAGAGTTTTGTCCGCATTCACAGAACCTATGCCGTAGCAAGAGACCGAATCACTAAATTTGACAAATACCAGGTATGGTTAGGAACGCAGCCCCTTCCCGTCGGACAAACATATAGCCAGTCGCTACAAACACTCATCCTGTAAAACAGCCTGAGGTATTTCCGAACCAGATATATTGATTATTATTGCCAAAGGTTATGAATCATAATAAATGTCGGGCATATGGTAAACTTATCCTTTAAGCAGCAGGTCTTTACAGGTTTTGCTATCTCATTATTATTCGTTCTGCTTTCGGCAATTACGTCCTATGTCAGTATTGATGTGATGAAAAAGGATATAAAATGGCAAACACATACGTACGATGTGATCAATCTGGTAAAGGAAGTCGAGACACAAGTCTTAAATGCCGAAACGGGGATGAGAGGATACGTCATAGCCAAAGAAAAAAAATACCTTATCCCCTATAATAACAGCGCAGACAAAATCCTGCCGACGGTTAAAAAGTTGCGCCAGCTTATTCAGGAAAATCCAGAACAGGTCCGTCTGGCCGACTCCCTTTATATGCGTGCACTGGATAAGGTCAATGAGATGAAACTTGTGCTGAAACTTCATGAGGAGCAAGGCTCGGCGGCGAGTTCGGCACGCGTGATGTCGGGAACAGGCCAGCTCTATAAAAACCGGATATTCAACATCAGCCAAAGAATGATCTCGGAGGAATACAAGTTATTGGCTAAGCGAACGGCAGCAACTGAAAGCAGCAGTAAAAGAAGCGGGCTCATCGTGCTCGTAAGCGCTCTCATTATTTTCGGACTCATCCTCTTCCTTTTCTCGTATATCAAGCGCACGTTCGATCAGCAAAAACTTACGGAGGAACATATCCGTGAGTCTAACCTCAGACTTGAGAAGATCTCGGCCGACAATGAGCAGAAAAACTGGCTGCTCCGGGGTGCCGGCGCGGTCAACGTAGCAATGCGCGGAGAACAGGAGTTAAACGAGCTTGGTGACAGGATCACCACAGCCGTGTGCAAGCATATAGAAGCTCAGGTAGGATGTATCTTTGTATCGTCTGGATCAGGTGAGGATTTTACATTTTCAGGTGGCTATGCCTGCAACATCGCCGACACCGAAAAGGTATACCACATGGGGGAAGGATATATCGGACAATGTGCACGTGACCAGCAGCTAAAAATTCTATCCAACCTGCCTTCGGGTTACCTGAACATAAGTTCCGGGCTAGGTCAAACCGATCCGAGAAATATTGTCATAGTGCCCGTTCTTTTCCAGAACAAAACGATCGCCATTATCGAACTTGGAATGATCGCTTCGCCCGATGAAGCCGTACTAGCCTTTCTGAATAATATCACAGAGAACATCGGTATTGCCCTCAATAGTGCCATGGCCCGAATCAGAATGAAGGCATTGTTCGACCAGACCCAGAGTCAGGCGGAGGAACTCGAGTGCCAGCAGGAGGAATTAAGAACAGCCAACGAAGAACTTACACACAAATCTGAGCAACTTCAAGCATCAGAAGAAGAACTGCGGGTTCAACAGGAAGAACTGCGGCAAACCAATGCTGAACTCGAAGAAAAAGCTCGTCAATTGGAAGAGCAGAACCTGGTCGTAAACCAGGCCAGAGAGGCAATGAGTTTAAAGGCCCGGGAACTCGAACTTTCCAGCCAGTATAAATCAGAATTTCTGGCCAACATGAGCCATGAACTCAGAACGCCTCTGAACAGCATTCTCATCCTAGCGAAAATCCTTAAAGAAAATCGCTCAGAAAATCTCAACAACGAACAAATCAAATATGCCGGGGTGATCCATAACGCAGGCAGTGAGCTTCTTACACTGATTAACGACATCCTCGACCTGTCAAAAATCGAATCAGGTAAAATCGAGCTTTCCATAGAGCAAGTTCCATTACAAAATGTCAAAAGCGATATTGAATCATTGTTTACAGAAGTGGCCAACAGCAAAAAGATCAAATTCAATACAAGTATATCACCCGACCTGCCCACAACTATACTTACCGACGATCTCCGCCTGCAGCAAATCATCAAAAACCTACTCTCAAATGCCTTCAAGTTTACCCCGGAGGAAGGCGAAATCTCGTTAAACATCGGGCGGCCCGAACAGACAGAGTTTTTCTCGTCGAACCTCAGCAATGCTGGAGAAAATGTGATCGCATTTTCAGTTAAAGACACTGGCATTGGCATATCTCACGACAAGCAGCAACTTATCTTTGAGGCCTTTAAGCAGGCCGACGGATCTACGAGCCGCAAATATGGCGGTACGGGGCTGGGGCTTTCCATCAGCAAAGAGCTTGCATTCGTGCTGGGAGGCGAGCTGCGGGTCATGAGTGAACCGGGCAAAGGAAGCATTTTCACACTGTATTTGCCTGAAACTGCACCGCATCAAGTTCAGTCAGACGACCCTTCTGACCAGGCTGCCGGTGAAATGTTGCTAAATACCAAAATCCATCTTGAGCATGCTACACAGCAGACACCGCAGGTACGGCGGATACTGATTATTGAGGACGATCAGGTCTTTGCTGACATCCTGAAAAGCTACGCCGAAGAAAGGGGGTTTGAAGCTATACTTGCACATAGTGGCGATGAAGGCTTGAATCGCGCACAAAAGCTTCTTCCTGATGCCATCATTCTTGATATTATGCTTCCCGTAATGGATGGCTGGACGGTTCTTAAAAAGCTTAAGTCCGACCCAGCCACGAAACACATCCCGGTACATATCATGTCGGCCGGAGACGAGAAAGAAAATCTGGCACAACAAAAAGGTGCCGTTGGTTTTCTGAAAAAACCTGTGGAAAAAGAAGAGCTTGATGTTATATTCAGCAAACTAACAACATTTGCCACCAACCAGCCACGCAAAGTGCTTCTTATAGAAGATCAGGAAGTGCAAAGCGAAATACTTGCCCGACAGCTTCAGCAACGTGAAGCTGAAGTCTATCCGGCTTATACCGGTAAAGAGGCCTTGGAACTGTTGAGCCAACATGCCTTCGACTGCATTATCCTCGATCTGAAGTTACCTGACATCTCTGGCTTCGATCTGCTTGATCAGATCAAAGCCAAAGCACAACAGGTACCTGTAGTTATCAATACCTCTATGGAACTGACCGATGATCAAATGACCCGTATTCTTAAATATACGGATGCACTGGTCTTGAAATCATCAAAGTCGAACGACCGGATTATCGACGAGATCAGCTTGTTCATGAACAAACTGGATGCTACCGATAAGTTCCCATCCAGCACCAAGCATCAGCAACCGGTCTCCACGCTCGAGAAAGCACTAAAAAACAAAAAGATTCTGATCGCAGACGATGACATGCGAAATATTTTTGCACTATCCAGCGCACTACAGGGTTACGAGCTTCAAATCGCCATTGCACATAACGGCGTGGAAGCCATCCGAAAACTTAAGGATCATCCCGACACCGACCTGGTCCTTATGGACATTATGATGCCAGAGATGGATGGCTATGAGGCCATGCGGACAATTAGGGCCGATAAAACATATGAGCGACTACCGATCATTGCGCTGACGGCCAAAGCCATGAAAAGTGACCGCGACAAATGCCTTGAAGCCGGGGCTAATGATTATATCAGCAAGCCGGTAGATATCGACAAACTGGTCTCTATGCTCAGGGTATGGCTTAGTTAACAACTTATGAATAATCATCCAGAAACCATTACCTACGCCCAGCTTTCCGCGCTGATTCAACTCGTCAAAAACTTACACGGGTTCGACTTTAGCGGTTACGCGGCTGCATCATTAAAGCGCCGGGTCAGCCGGATCATGGAGCTCCAGCGACTGAGCTATGCTGACCTGCAGAGTGCACTCGTCAATAACGAAAACTATTTCGAGTCCTTCCTCATCCAGATTACAGTCAACGTCACTGAAATGTTCAGAGATCCCAGCTTTTACAATTCCTTGTCCGCGAACGTTGTACCATACCTAAGCTCCTATCAAAGGATTAAAGTCTGGAATGCCGGTTGCTCATCGGGTGAAGAGCTTTATTCATTTGCAATCCTTTTTGATGAAGCAGGCCTCTATGATCGATCTTTCTTCTATGGTACCGATATTAATGCGCACGTGCTAAAACAAGCAAAGTCGGGCATATACGACCTTGCTAAAATGAAACTTTATTCAGAAAACTACCTTAAAACCAATCCAAAAAAGTCATTGTCCGATTATTACACCGCCAGGTACGATGCCGCGACGATTAATCAGTATCTCAAAAAAAACCTCCTCTTCTCCGTACATAACCTCGTTACAGACGGCATTTTTAACGAATTTCAGTTAATCTCATGTCGAAATGTCCTCATATATTTCAACACCGAACTCCAAAAAAGAGTAATTAACCTACTTTACGACAGTTTAGCTAATTTTGGTTTTTTGTGTTTAGGTCCGAAAGAAAGCTTACGGGATACAGAGGCGCAAAAATTTAAGATAATCGACAAAAAGAATAACATCTATCAGAAAATAGTCTAGTCAGATACCATGGAAAAGATCAACATACTCATTATTGATGACCGACCGGAAAACCTTATTACGCTGGAAGCGCTTCTGGAAAGGAACGACATCAATTTGATAAGTACAACGAATCCTAATGAAGCTCTACGTCTTTCCTGGGAAATGGATATTGCGATCGCCCTGGTTGATGTTCAAATGCCTGAAATGGATGGATTTGAACTTGTAGAAATTCTGAAAAGCAATCCGCGCACAAAAGACATACTGGTCATTTTCGTAACAGCCATATCTAAGGAAACCAAATATGCAGTTAAAGGCCTAAACACCGGGGCGGTCGACTATCTTTATAAACCGCTTGACCCGTACATCACCTCCGCAAAAGTGGATTCATTCATACAAATGGTGCGTTACCAGCGCGATCTTAA
Organism: Pedobacter faecalis; assembly: GCF_030182585.1. Lineage (NCBI taxonomy): Bacteria > Pseudomonadati > Bacteroidota > Sphingobacteriia > Sphingobacteriales > Sphingobacteriaceae > Pedobacter > Pedobacter faecalis. The sequence goes on from NZ_JARXOW010000001.1 coordinate 1,786,835, forward strand.
GCGAACAAACAAAGACCTTGAGACCTATCAGAAAGAACTGATCCTGGCGAAAGAACAGGCTGAGCAGGGGAAGCGCATCAAGGAAAATTTCCTCGCAAACATGAGTCATGAAATCCGCACACCCATTAACGGAATCATTGGCATTGCACAATTGTTGAGTAAAACGGAACTCAGCCCGGAGCAGCGTGAAATGATGAACCTGCTGGAGGTTTCATCCAGTTCGCTCCTTGGCGTCATTAACGATATCCTGGACCTTTCTAAAATGGAAGCAGGCAAATTTAAAATCAACCGGACCGAAGTCAACCTGGTCGACATGTGCGACAACGTGGTCAACCTCCTTAGCATAAAAGCGAAAGAGAAAGATGTAGACCTTATTAAAAAGTACAGTCCGCAACTCCCCAAATATGTGTTGGCCGACTCCCTCAGGCTCACGCAGATTCTGATGAACCTGATTGGTAACGCCATAAAATTCACCACAGACGGCAGTGTAACGCTCGCCATAGACGTACTAGACCTTAAAGGCAATACCGCAAACATCAAATTTTCCGTTATCGATACCGGTATAGGTATTGCGAAAGAGAACATCGATAAGATATTTGAAATATTTGAACAGGCAGATGAACAGACTACAGCCAAGTTCGGAGGCACAGGCCTTGGCTTGTCCATCGTCAAGAACCTTGCGAAGCTAAAAGGCGGGACACTTGAAGTAAGCAGCGAGGAAAATAGGGGAAGCACCTTCTCCTTCACAAACCGCTATGAAATCCTTAAGGAGATCAAAGCAAGTCCGTCAGCAGAAGAAAAATTCAGCTCGTTTGCAGACCTCAAAGTGCTGGTAGCAGAAGACAATCCGATCAACAAATTCCTCATCGTTAAGATTCTGAAGGACTGGGGCATCAAACCGGACGTCGTTGAAAATGGCCAGGATGCTCTTGACCACATCAAAGCTCATGCGTACGATATCGTCCTTATGGATACTTATATGCCAGTCATGAACGGTCTGAAGGCAATCAGATTAGTCCGGGCAGGCTATGCTCCGGGAAAAGAGCAGGTGCCTATCGTGACCTTTTCTGCGGCAGCAATGGATGAGGACAGGAAAACCGCCATTGATGCCGGAGCGAATGCAGTCATCAGTAAGCCCTTCGAACTGAAAGCTCTGCATGACACCTTAAGCAGGCTTACTACTGGTTAAACGCCGTCATCGTTTGCGCCGGCCCTATGGTTACAAAACTCTTGATCAGCTCTGTGCTTTTGGCTATTAAAGCTGGTAGCTCGGGTTGCTCATCCTTATCGAATGGTGCCAGCACGTAGTCAACCTGCCTGCCCTTTGCAAAGTTATCGCCAATCCCAAACCGCAGTCTTGGATATTCCTGTCCGCCACATAAACCTTCAATGCTTTTAAGACCGTTATGGCCGGCACTGCTGCCCTGAAGTTTCAACCGCAGTTTACCCAGCGGCAAAGCCAGATCATCCACTACAACCAGCACATTTTCCAGAGTGATCCGCAGTTCGTTCATCCAGTAATTCACCGCCTTGCCACTCAAATTCATATAGGTTGTAGGCTTAATCACATACAGCTTCCTACCCTTGAAAGACACTTCCGAGTAATATGCAAGTCTCAGATTTGAAAAAGTGCCGCCCAACTGTTTCACCAATTCGTCAGCGATATCAAAGCCGATATTATGTCGCGTATGGGCGTATTCCGGCCCAATATTTCCAAGTCCAACTATCAAATATTTCATTGGCACCAAAGATAACAGTTTTCCGAAAGCAGACTTTCAAAAAAAAAGGCAGTTCCACAAGGAACTGCCCTTCTGCGTCATTGCAGAAAAACTTATTTCTTTTTAGCTTCCTGCTCTGCTTGTTTCAATGCTCTAGACATACCTACAGAAACGATGGTATCTTCAGGTGTGTTAGTCACGGTGTAGTTACCTTTTTCCAGATCACGTACACGGAACAGGTTACCAACTTCCAATTTAGCAATGCTTACTTCAACAGCCTGTGGCATGTCTTTAGGCAAAGCTTTTACACGAAGCTTACGTAATTTCTGTACCAGTTTACCACCCATTTTTACACCTGGGGAAGTTCCGGTCAATTTCACAGGAATTTCCATTGTGATTGCCTTCTCGTCAAACAGTTGCAGGAAATCCACGTGCAGAAGCACGTCAGTAAGCGGGTGGAACTGCAATTCCTTAATTACCGCTTTAATTTTTTCACCACCCAGATCAATTTCTACAAAGTTTGCCTCGGGGGTATAGATAGCTTCTTTAAGTTCAGTGATCACTACAGCAAAGTGCTTTTGCTCTTTACCACCATACAATACTGCAGGAACCTTGCCTTCATAGCGAAGCTCTTTAGCATCGCGTTTCCCTACGTTCTCTCTTGGAGAACCGCTAATTGCGATTGTTTTCATTTTTATGTTGTTTATTAATAATTTGCTAAACTCTAAACAGATTACTGATCGACTCATGCTCGTTCACATTGGCAATCGCCCTTGCAAACAAGGAAGCCGTACTCAGCACCCTGATTTTTGAACTCTCTTGTTTCAAAGGAATGGTGTCCGTCACGATCAATTCCGTAAGGGCCGAATTCTCAACAGTCTCATAAGCCTTACCCGACAATACCGGATGCGTACACACCGCACGTACACTTTTCGCTCCCTTTTCCATGATCAGCCCGGCTGCCTTCGCCAGCGTACCCGCAGTATCACAAATGTCATCAATAAGCACCACGTCCATTCCGGTCACATCCCCGATGATCGACATTGATTCAATTTCGTTGGCACGCTTGCGGCGCTTGTCGCAGATCACCACCTCGGCGTTAAAAAACTTGGCAAAAGTACGTGCCCGGTAAGACCCACCCATGTCGGGCGACGCAATAACCAGATTCTCCAGACCCAAGCTTTTGATGTAAGGAACAAAAATTACCGACCCGTCAAGGTGATCTACGGGAATATCAAAAAAGCCCTGTATCTGCGCCGCATGCAAGTCCATCGTCATAATCCTGTGGATCCCGGCCGACTTCAGCAGGTTGGCCACCAGTTTGGCGCCTATAGCTACCCTCGGCTTATCTTTCCTGTCCTGTCTGGCCAAACCATAATACGGAACAACAGCCGTAATATAATGTGCAGAAGCCCTCTTTGCCGCGTCAACCAGCAGCAAAAGCTCCATTAAATTATCTGAAGGCTGATAAGTTGATTGGATCAGGAATACATCACACCCACGTACACTTTCATCGTATGATGGTTGGAATTCGCCATCACTGAATTTACTTAATGTTACGCTACCCAGAGGTTTACCGTAACTTTCGGCAATTTTGTGCGCTAAATCTTTTGTACCACTTCCGGCAAAAAGCTTAACTGGGTTAAACTGCAAAGGCATTGTTAAACAATAACAGTACTTGTTAAAAAAAATCGGATTGCGTATCTCTCACAATCCGAATATTATTTAGTTGCCCGACCAGGATTCGAACCTAGACAAACGGTACCAAAAACCGTCGTACTACCATTATACTATCAGGCAATCTCCTTTACCAAAGCTTCCTTTGAAATGGAATGCAAATCTACGCAGATTTTTCATAACTGCAAACAGAACCGATTTTTTTTTGAAAGAGAATTTTCAACTCGCAGATTTTCAAATAAAAAAAATTTAGAACCACTATAAGAGAGGCCACCCGCCGCCATTTCGGGCTGTTTGAATTAGCTAAACTATTGCCTAACTTTGCAGCGTACATAAAATACTAAAAAAACAGCAATATGTCATCAGTAGAGACAACTTACGTTCCTTACAAAGTTAAGGACATTTCACTGGCAGAATGGGGCCGAAAAGAGATCGAACTGGCAGAGGCAGAAATGCCCGGCCTGATGTCGTTACGTGAAGAATTCGGGCCATCAAAACCTTTAAAAGGCGCACGCATCGCCGGATGCTTACACATGACCATCCAGACCGCGGTACTGATTGAAACACTAGTTGAACTGGGTGCTGAAGTAACCTGGTCATCATGCAATATATTCTCTACCCAAGATCATGCGGCCGCTGCTATTGCTGCAGCAGGAATCCAGGTCTATGCCTGGAAAGGCCTCGACGAAGCAAGTTTCGACTGGTGTATTGAACAAACATTACACTTTGGCCCTGAACGCCAACCCCTGAACATGATACTCGACGACGGCGGCGATTTAACAAACATGGTATTCGACAGATACCCTGAACTGATCGCTGGGATCAAAGGACTGTCGGAAGAAACCACCACCGGCGTACACCGTTTATACGAGCGCATGAAGAACGGCACGCTGCACCTTCCTGCTATCAACGTAAACGACTCTGTAACCAAATCAAAGTTTGACAACAAATATGGTTGCCGGGAATCACTGGTCGACGCAATCCGTCGTGCAACTGACGTCATGATGGCAGGCAAAGTTGCTGTTGTTGCGGGGTATGGCGACGTAGGTAAAGGTTCTGCTGAATCATTGAGCTCACAGGGCGTACGCGTTATCGTATCTGAGATCGACCCGATCTGCGCGCTACAGGCAGCTATGGAAGGCTATCAGGTTCAAAAGTTCGCCAATGCGGTTAAAGAGGCCGACATCATCGTGACCACTACCGGAAACTGCGATATCGTTCGCGGCGAACATTTCAAAACCATGAAAGACAAAGCCATCGTTTGTAACATAGGTCACTTCGATAACGAGATTGACGTAGCCTGGCTTAATAAAAACTATGGCGACACCAAGGTGGAAATTAAGCCGCAGGTCGACAAATATACCATCGACGGGAAAGACATCATTTTGCTGGCAGAAGGTCGCCTCGTGAACCTGGGTTGCGCCACCGGCCACCCAAGCTTTGTTATGTCAAATTCGTTCACCAATCAGACACTTGCACAGTTGGAATTGTGGACCAACTCCGACAAATACGAAAACAAGGTATATGTGCTACCTAAACTTCTCGATGAGAAAGTAGCACGTCTGCACCTGGCTAAAATCGGCGCTGAATTAGATACGCTTGATCCACATCAGGCAGAATATATCGGCGTAGCAGTCGAAGGCCCTTTCAAGCCTGAAGCTTACAGATACTAACCGGCGGCCAACCGTCATAAAATGGGGATATTGTTTTTAACGGTATCCCCATTTCTTATATTTGTACATGACAAAACTATCCGTAAACATCAACAAGATCGCCACGCTGCGCAACAGTCGCGGAGGCAACAATCCGGATCTGCTCAAGGTGGCGCTCGACTGTGAACGCTTCGGTGCCGAGGGCATCACGGTACATCCCCGCCCCGACGAGCGGCACATTCGCTACCAGGATGTGTACGACTTAAAAGCTGCCATTGTAACGGAGTTCAATATTGAAGGCAACTGCAGCGAGCAGAAGTTTGTAGACCTAGTACTGGCCAACAAACCAGCACAGGTAACGCTTGTTCCCGATGCAGAGGGCCAGATTACTTCCAATCATGGATGGGACACGGTAAAGCACAGGGATTATCTGAAAGAAATGGTTGCAGTCTTTCAAGCTGCCGGTATCAGGGTTTCCATTTTTGTTGATCCGGTAGTGGAAATGATAGAAGGCGCGGCAGTAACCGGGTCCGAACGTATTGAATTATACACCGAAGCCTACGCACACAATTACTACAACAACAGGGAGAAAGCCATACTACCTTACATCGCTGCTGCACATAAGGCCAGCGAACTCGGACTTGGCATTAATGCCGGGCATGATCTCGACCTGCACAACCTAAAGTATTTTGCTGCCAGTATCCCCGGACTCCTCGAAGTAAGTATCGGCCACGCGCTCATCAGCGACGCCCTTTACCTTGGCCTGGAAAATACCATTCAGCAGTATTTAAGACAGCTTAAGCCCTAGTGAGTTGCGGTATTTTTATTACCTTTGCGCAACTTTTATTCATAGATTTTCATGAACTTAAACATTCATTACCAAGAAGACTTTAAAGACCGTCACATCGCGCCAAATCAGAAGGACACAGAAGATATGCTCGCGACAATCGGCGTTGGCTCTGTAGACGAATTGATTGACCAGACCATCCCCGCCAAGATCAGGTTGAAACAACCATTAAACCTGCCCGCGGCAAAGTCTGAAACTGCCTATTTAAACAGCCTGAAGCAAACGGCCTCGTTAAACAAGGTGTTCAAATCTTATATCGGACAGGGCTATTACGATACGCTTACACCGGGCGTGATCTTGCGTAATGTTATGGAAAACCCGGGATGGTATACACAATATACCCCTTACCAGGCTGAAATCGCGCAAGGGCGTCTGCAGGCCTTGTTAAACTTCCAGACCATGGTTATCGACCTTACAGGAATGGAAATCGCGAACGCCTCCCTGCTTGATGAAGGCACCGCAGCGGCCGAAGCCATGTTTATGCAATACAGTCTGCGTAAAAATCAGCAGGCAACGAAGTTCTTTGTATCAGAACTCCTGTTTCCCCAGACCATCGATATTTTAAAAACAAGAGCCAACCCTTACGGCATCGAGCTGGTTATTGGCGACCACCTTACTTTTGAGCCAACCGACGCATTCTTTGGTGCTGCTATTCAGTACCCTGCCGGCAACGGGGAAGTATATGATTATACAGACTTTGCTCAGAAAGCTCACGCTCAAAACGTTAAAGTTACGGTAATCGCCGATCTGCTTAGCCTCACCCTGCTTACCCCTCCCGGAGAATGGGGGGCTGACGTTGTTGTAGGCACTACACAGCGCTTCGGCGTACCAATGGGTTTTGGCGGACCGCACGCTGCTTATTTTGCCACTAAAGAAGAATACAAACGCTCTATCCCAGGCCGGATCATCGGTGTTACCATAGACAGCAACAATAATTATGCATTACGCATGGCACTGCAGACCCGTGAGCAGCACATCCGTCGCGATAAGGCTACCTCTAATATCTGTACTGCACAAGCCCTGCTTGCCATCATGGCTGGCTTTTATGCTGTGTATCACGGACCAAAAGGCTTGCGCGCTATTGCTGAACGCACACACGGATTGGCCATTACGCTATCCCGTTCACTCGAAAAGATTGGGTATAAGCAACTCAACAAAGCTTATTTCGACACCGTACAGCTCGACTTGGGCGAGCTCGTCGACTCTATTCATCGTGAGTGCCTCGACAACGAGATCAATTTACACTACAATGGTAGTACCGTCACCATCGCGCTCGACGAGACCACCACTCCTGAAGATGTAAAACTGCTCGTTAAGCTCTTTGCCAAAGTGAAAGCCATTGCAGGGGATGCAGTGGAGCTGGCCGACCAGCAGCTTGAAACAGTAATACCTGCCTCGTTGCTGCGTACTTCCGAATATCTTACCCATCCCGTATTCAACTCGCACCATTCGGAACATGAGATGCTGCGTTACATAAAATCACTGGAAAGCAAAGATCTTTCGCTTTGCCATTCCATGATCGCACTGGGTTCATGTACCATGAAGCTGAATGCTACAACTGAAATGATCCCTGTTACCTGGCCGGAATTCGGCAGGATACATCCTTTTGCCCCGGCAGATCAGGTTGCGGGCTACTATACGGTATTTAACGAGCTCGACAGATGGCTAAGCGAGATCACCGGTTTTGCGGCCATGAGCTTACAACCAAATGCAGGAGCACAAGGAGAGTATGCCGGACTGATGGTGATCAGGGCATATCATCAGGATCGCGGGGATGGACACCGCAACATTGCCTTGATCCCTTCTTCTGCTCACGGAACCAACCCGGCTTCTGCGGCAATGGCCGGCATGAAGATCGTGGTGGTGAAGTCGCTCGAGAACGGCAACATCGACGTAGAAGACCTCAAGGCAAAAGCAGAGCAGCATAAAGAAAACCTGTCCTGTCTGATGGTTACCTACCCTTCTACACACGGTGTGTTTGAAGAAAGCATAATCGACATCTGTAACATCGTTCATGAGAACGGTGGGCAGGTGTATATGGATGGTGCAAACATGAACGCACAGGTCGGGCTTACAAGTCCGGCCAATATCGGCGCCGATGTTTGTCACCTTAACCTGCACAAAACCTTCTGTATACCACACGGCGGCGGAGGTCCGGGCATGGGCCCCATTGGTGTCGCTAAACACCTGGTACCATACCTGCCAGGACACGCCGTAGTAAATATCGACCAGGGCAAGTCCATCCATGCCGTATCATCTGCGCCATGGGGCTCAGCGTCTATCCTGATTATTTCACATGCTTACATCGCTATGATGGGCGCTGAAGGACTAACCAATGCTACCCGCTATGCGATTCTGAACGCGAACTATATGAAAGCCCGTTTGGAGCAGCATTATCCTGTTCTTTACAGCGGTGCCAACGGAAGATGCGCACACGAAATGATCCTCGACTGCCGCAGCTTTAAAAACCTGGGCATCGAAGTGGTAGATATCGCCAAACGCCTAATGGACTATGGTTTCCATGCACCTACCGTTTCCTTCCCTGTAGCCGGCACACTAATGGTTGAGCCAACAGAAAGTGAACCTAAGCATGAGCTCGACCGCTTTTGCGACGCGTTAATCGCTATAAAAGGGGAAATCGACCTGATCGCGTCAGGCGAATCTGACAAGGCGGACAACCCTTTGAAAAACGCACCGCACACTGCTACCGTAGTTACGGGCAACGCATGGGAGCATGCTTACAGCAGACAAACAGCAGCATTTCCGCTGCCTTACGTCGCTGCCTACAAGTTCTGGCCATCAGTTGGTCGTGTAAACGATTCGTATGGCGACAGGTCATTGGTTTGCGCTTGTCCGCCAATTGAAAGTTATGAAGAAACTTATGCTTAACTTAGGGATAGAATAAACCATTAAAAGACAATATGAAACTAAAAACCACATCCTTGGCGCTTCTAGTCGTTGCGTTCATTTCCACCGCTTTTGTAAAACCGGTTGCTAAGCCAGTATCGTATACAGTAGATACAGAAAAATCTTCTATCACATGGGTAGGAAAGAAGCTAACCGGCGGTCATAATGGCACTATTGCCCTTCAATCAGGCAGCCTGCTGTTCGACGGGAAGAAGCTTTCAGGCGGAAACTTTGTGATTGATATGACAACCATCAAAGATGCGGATAAGAGTGAGCGGCTCGAAGGCCACTTAAAGGCTGATGACTTTTTCGGCGTCGACAAATTCGCCACCTCTACCTTTGCTATCAAGAAGCTGGCCCAGTCGGGCAACAAGGTGAATATCACCGGCAACCTGACCATCAAGGGTGTTACCCAGTCCATCACCTTTCCTGCAACAATCGCCTGGAATACCGATGGAACCGTTACTGCCGTAGCAGAGAAGATTGTGGTCGACCGCACCAAGTTTGGCATCAAATATCGTTCTAAAGGTATGTTCCCTGATGTGGGCGATAAAATGATCTATGACGAGTTTGAGCTTGCCGTCAAACTGGTAGCCAAAAAGTAATACACAAGATAAATTAAATCCCCTGTCTATAAAAAGGCAGGGGATTTTCTTATCTTAGTACACACACAGGATGACACCATATGACAGAAAACAAGATTCATCTTCTCGCCATTGATGATGACGATATTAACATATTCATTATAAAAAAGATACTCGAGAAAACCGGCTTTGAAGTAAGCTTTTCCTCGAGCAGCAACGGGCAGGAGGCATTTGATTATCTTTCAGGCCTGATATCGTCGGGCAGTACCTTCCCGCAACTTATCCTGGTCGATATTAACATGCCTGTACTCAATGGCTGGGATTTTTTGTCGGCCTACGAAAAGCTGGATGCCCCTAAAAATGTCCACATCTATATGCTATCCTCCTCTGTATACGAGAATGACATTGAAAAGGCGAAGTCATTCAGAACAGTAAAAGGCTTTATCTCCAAACCGCTTTCTATAGACCGCCTCTCCGAACTGCTGCGTCTTATAGATTTTTAGCCCTTACTTACCGAATGCTGAATTGTCCGTCCTGCAGTGAGACAAAACCAGTAGTGCGCGACTTACCATGATAGAACAGACAGTTCCATTGCTCGCTGGCAGCACGGGTACCAAACGCTTCACGTAGTTCCATCGCCTTCCTTCCGTCAAAATCATACTTGGCAATAAACTTTCTGAGCAGCTCCTCCGGCTCGGGAAGAACATCTCCCCCGAAAAATACTTTGTCTCCAGCTTCCTCCAACAGGAACACCTGATGATATGGCGTGTGGGCTCCCGTCAACTCATAACTGATCTTGTCAGTCAGCCTTCCCGATCCTTCCACAAACTTCAGCTGGGCATTTCGCTGCAGAAATTCGAATATCTCCGTCTTATACGATGAAGACGGACTTGTAAAAGCGCTCTCCCACTCACCCTGCTGTATTACATAGGTCGCATGCGGAAAGCTCAGTTCCATCTCCTCGCCTCGCCAATGAATCATGCCACCGGAGTGATCGAAATGCAGGTGCGACATAAGTACCAGATCCACGTCGTCAGGACTAAAGCCAGCCTTTCTGATGTTTTCATGCAACAACAATACCCCGCTGTCATCACTATATCCCAGGCCCGTATCGATCAGCACCAGGTGCTCATCAAGTTTAACTAGAAAGGGCTGGACATGTATAAATAACGAGGCAGGACGGTCTTTTGGACTATCCTTTTTTGGATCAAACGGTATAAATTTCTTATCAGCAGCTACAGAGTACGAACCCTCAAACAAAGTAAAAACTTCCAATGGCTTAATATTAGTTGGAACAAAAGATTAATGATATCTTTACGATATCGAACGCAAAGATAAGGAAACCTGAATGGAAAAAAGATGGGTACGGGCAGCGAACGCAGATACAACGCTCTCAAAATCTCTGGCACAGGAGCTTAATATCGACGACAGTCTGGCCCAGGTTCTTGTCCAGCGCGGAGTCACCACATTTGAAGAAGCCCGCAGCTATTTTAAGCCGGAATTGTCCAGACTGCACGATCCTTTCCTAATGAGACAGATGGACCAGGCTGTCAACAGAATAGACCTTGCACTTGCCAGTTCAGAGAAAATCCTGGTGTATGGCGACTACGACGTAGACGGTACCACGGCCGTAGCGCTGGTCTACAGTTTCCTTAGCGGGCTAACGCAGCATGTCGATTACTATATACCCGACCGCCACAAGGAAGGGTACGGCATATCCACAGCGGGCATCGACTACGCATCAGCCAAGGGCTTCAGCCTTATCATAGCGCTGGATTGCGGAATAAAGTCCGTAGATAAGATTGACTACGCAAACAAGCTTGGCATTGACTTCATCGTTTGTGATCACCACACCCCCGGCGAGGAACTGCCAGACGCCATAGCCGTCCTGGATCCCAAGCGGGCCGACTGCAATTACCCGTTCAAGGAGCTTTCGGGATGCGGGATCGGTTTTAAACTGGCTCAGGCTTACAGTTTAAGACATGGCTTGCCAGAAAGCCGTTACCTGTGCTACCTCGATCTGGTGATGGTTAGCATAGCGGCCGATATTGTACCCATCGTTGGCGAAAACAGGGTACTGGCACATCACGGATTGCTTCGGCTGAATGATGATCCCTGCACCGGGCTCAAAGCATTGATGGAAGTATCGGGGCGACCAAAACCCTTTACGATCACGGATGTCGTTTTTTCTCTCGCACCACGAATTAACGCTGCCGGACGCATGGATCATGGTCGCCACGCCGTAGACATGCTGATCTGCACCGAGGAGACAACGGCAAGAGAACGGAGTCAGTTTATAGATAGCCACAATGCCGACCGCAAAAACTCAGACAAAAGCATCACCGCCGAAGCACTAGAACTTATTGCCGATTGTCAGATCCTGACCAGCAAAAAAACCACTGTTGTTTACAACCAGGCCTGGAACAAGGGCGTCATCGGCATTGTAGCATCGCGGCTGATTGAAAACTACTACCGCCCCACCATTGTGCTAACAGCCTCGAACGGCATGCTGACCGGTTCGGCACGCTCGGTGGAAGGTTTCGATCTGTATGAAGCACTACTGCGCTGCGAAGATCTGCTGGAACAGTTTGGCGGCCATAAGTTTGCCGCGGGACTTACACTGAGGCCCGAAAAAATGCAAGCCTTTTCTGAGCGCTTTGAGGAAGTTGTGAGCCAGACCATCACAGAAAGCATGCTTTGTCCGGAACTGAAAATAGATGCTCAGATCTCCTTCTCTCAAATCACGCCAAAGTTCCAGCGCATCATTGGCAGAATGGAACCCTTTGGTCCGCACAACCCTGCACCCCTGTTCATGACCAATCAGGTATATATCGTGTACCCTCCTAAGGTCGTCGGCACAAAACATTTGAAATTGACGCTAAAACAACAAAATTCCATTATTTTTGAAGGGATAGCATTCGGCCTTGCCGGGTACGAGCATATTTTACAACCAAATCAGCCGTTTTCTGTTTGTTATACAATTGAAGAAAATGTCTGGAGGGGCGAAAGGCGCCTGCAACTAAATATAAAGGCTATTAAAATGGATAACCATAACCTCGATGATATTACGAGCTGAGAACCTGATCAAAAAATATAAACAGCGGACTGTAGTTAACGACGTGTCCTTTAACGTTAGTCAGGGCGAAATCGTAGGCTTGCTGGGCCCTAACGGCGCCGGAAAAACCACCTCATTTTATATGATCGTTGGCCTTATTAAACCCAATGAAGGCCATATCTATCTGGAAGACCAAGACATTACGAGCGACCCGATGTACCGTCGCGCCCAGAAAGGCATCGGCTACCTTGCACAAGAAGCATCCGTTTTCAGGAAGCTTTCGGTGGAAGACAACATCATGGCCATTCTCGAAATGACCAGCATGGGTAAAGAAGAGAGACACGAAAAACTGGAAGAACTGATCAGCGAGTTCAGTCTGCACAAGGTCCGCAAAAACCGCGGCGACCTCCTGTCGGGAGGTGAACGGCGCAGAACCGAGATCGCAAGGGCACTTGCCGCAAGTCCTAACTTCATACTGCTCGACGAGCCTTTTGCTGGGGTAGACCCCATTGCGGTAGAGGAAATACAGACCATCGTCGCCAAACTGAAAGAAAAAAATATCGGGATACTGATCACCGACCACAATGTTCAGGAAACGCTATCTATAACCGACCGCGCCTATCTGCTTTTCGAAGGAAAAATCCTCGAATCGGGCACACCTGAAGTACTGGCCGCAAACGAGATGGTGAGACGGGTATACCTCGGCTCAAATTTTGTTTTACGCAGTAAAACCTTATAATCCCTAAACAATGGCTATTGTTAACTCAATCTTTACCTGGTATATGAAAAAGCGCGTTCATCAGATCGAGCTTTTCATTAAATATCCTCATGATGTGCAACAGGAGTGGTTCCAAAAACTGATTTCGCAGGCAGAGGATACAGAATGGGGAGAAAAGTACGGGTACCGTTCCATCGAAACCCCTAAGCAGTTTAAAGAACGCGTGCCGCTGCAAAACTACGACACCCTGAAGCCATACATTGAACGCATGCTCAAGGGAGAGCAAAACATTTTATGGCCCTCAGAAATTAAATGGTTTGCCAAGTCGTCGGGCACCACGAGCGACCGCAGCAAATTTATCCCTGTCTCAGAAGAATCTCTGAACGACTGCCACTTCAAAGGCGGAAAAGATATGCTTTCCATCTTCTGCAATAACCGGCCCAACAATCAGATATTTACAGGTAAGGGACTGGTTCTCGGCGGAAGTCACCAGATCAACCAGTTGAATGGAGACTCCTACTACGGTGACCTTTCTGCAGTACTGATCAAAAACCTGCCCGTGTGGGCCGAATACTATCGTACGCCAAACATCTCTATCGCCCTGATGGACAACTACGAGGAGAAAATAGAGAAAATGGCGGAAGCTACCATTAAAGAAAACGTCACCAATATCGCCGGCGTACCTACTTGGACCATCGTTCTTGCCAAAAAGGTTCTGGAGATCACCGGCAAAAGCAACCTGCTCGAGATATGGCCAAACCTGGAGCTTTACATCCATGGTGCAGTGAACTTTAAACCCTATAAAGAACAGTTTAAAGAACTCATCCCATCAGCAGGCATGTACTATCTCGAAACATACAACGCCTCCGAGGGTTTCTTTGGCATACAGGACGAAGTCAATTCCGATGAAATGCTTCTCATGCTCGATTACGGTATTTATTATGAGTTCCTGCCTATCGAAAACCTGGAAGATGAACAACCGGCTACCCTTTCGCTGGACGAGGTCGAGATCGGTAAAAATTACGCAATCATTATATCTACCAACGGCGGACTCTGGCGGTATATGATCGGCGACACCGTACAATTCACTAATCTTTCCCCATACCGTATCCGGATTACCGGTCGTACAAAACATTTCATAAACGCATTCGGCGAGGAAGTGATCATCGATAATGCAGAACAAGCCATATGTCGGGCCTGCGACGCTACAAATGCCGTGTTTAAGGATTACACCGCCTGCCCTATTTATTTTTCCGGCAATGAAGCAGGCGGACATGAATGGATCATTGAATTCGACCAGCAGCCCAACGACTTCGAGAAGTTTATCGATGTGCTCGACGAAACTTTAAGGGCTGTAAACTCAGACTATGATGCCAAGCGCTTCAAAGACATGGCGCTGAAGCGGCCCAAGGTGCACAATGCCCCATGCAATACCTTCTACAACTGGTTGAAATCGAAAGGAAAGTTAGGCGGGCAACACAAAGTTCCACGACTTTCCAACGACAGGAAACACGTAGAAGAAATCCTGCCCCTGCTCGGCATATAGCTTAGCGCGGTAAGGCGCGCGACTTAGCCTTCAGGTCCATAATGCGCTTCACCTCATTCAGCAAAAGCGGAAAAGCGGGGTATGCCATATTATGCCCATAACCGTCCAGCTCAAATAGTACCGTCTCTTTGTGGCCGGTAAGCTTCATCATTCGCGCCATGTAAGCGTTCTCCTCATAGCGACCAAGCATCTCCATCTCGCGATTGCCCGTAATAAGAAGCATCGGCGGCGCATCGCCGCGCACATGGTATAGCGGAGCAAAACGGTCTACAATAGGCTGTGTTTCCGGAATTTTACTTTCGTTGCGTATAGTGAAATGCGTTATACACTGTCCGCTAAACGGAATAAGGCCCGCAATGCTATTTGCATCGATGCCATAAGGTTTAAGGTAATCCTTGTTTAGCCCAACCATCATGGCCAGGTAAGCACCCGCCGAGTGGCCCGACACAAAGATCAGGCTATCCGAGCCGCCATACCTGCCAATATTTTTAAAAGTCCAGGCTATGGCCGCAGCCGCGTCTTCAATAATGGAAGCACCCTTAGCCTGTGGCGACAAACGGTAGGTGACACCCACCACTGCCAGTCCCTTCTCTTTCAAAGCATCAGGAATCTCAATATTGCCCCCAGTCAGTCCCCCGCCATGAAACCATATTACAGTTCCATAATTCTTGCGGTTGGCCGGGTAATACACAGAAAGCTTACATCTGGAAGCGAGATAGCTATCGGCTTTAATCCGCGCATCATCGTAATAACCAACCTCCTTAACAGTATTGTACGTGATCTTATCCTGTGCCTCACTCGCGCTGATACCACCAAAGCATACCAGCAGAAAAAATAAAACTGTGTGTCTCATACCGATAAATATACGGTATTTAAGACAATTAGCCCTCTATGGCAAACGAACTGAGGCTAACAAACTGCTGCACCCTACTGGCCACCTCTTCCTGAGTAAGGTTCAGAATCCGCTCCGTGCCAAATTTCTCCACGCAGAACGAAGCAAGCGCAGAGCCGAAAATGATCGCATTCTTCATATTCGTGAAGTTGATCGTACCCACCTTTGCCAGGTAACCTATAAAGCCACCCGCAAAAGTGTCACCCGCGCCGGTCGGATCAAAAACCTCAGCCAAAGGAAGCGCAGGTGCCGAGAAAATCTTATCCTCGTGGAACAGCAAAGCACCATGTTCACCTTTCTTGATGATCAGGTACTTAGGCCCCATCTCCAGGATTTTCGAAGCTGCCTTCACCAGCGAGTACTCGCCAGACAACTGCCGGGCCTCGGCATCATTAATGGTAAGCACATCGACCATACGGATGGTCTCCTTCAGATCATCCATCATAATGTCCATCCAGAAGTTCATCGTATCCAGCACAATAAGTTTAGGACGATTCTTAAGCCTGTTAATGACAGTTTGCTGCACAAGCGGGGTTAAATTTCCCAGCATCAGGTATTCGCAGTCCTGATAACTGTCAGGAATAACCGGATCAAAATTTTCAAGCACGTTAAGTTCCGTGGCTAGCGTATCACGGCTATTCATATCATTATGATAGCGGCCCGACCAGAAGAAAGACTTCTCCCCCTCTTTAATCTGCAATCCCTCTATGTCAATTCCATGCTCGGTAAATTTATTAATGTTATCCTGACCGAAATCCTCGCCCACCACACCAACAATTTTAACCTTGTCGTAGAAATAAGAAGCAGCTAAACTGGCATAGGTAGCAGCGCCCCCAACAATTTTATCTGTTTTACCAAATGGTGTCTCCAACGCGTCGAAAGCAACAGTTCCTATGATTATCAGGCTCATATATTTTTTTATAAAATTTTTCGTTACAAATATTGCATAAATAATTTAAAACCCCTAATATTGCAGTCCCAAAACAACGGAGCGAATATCTCTCCAACGCTTAAACAAAGCGGTTTTGGTAACCGGACACTCCCGAATAGCTCAGCCGGTTAGAGCATCTGACTGTTAATCAGAGGGTCGCTGGTTCGAGCCCAGCTTCGGGAGCAAAAAGGCAAGCACGTTTTACGGTCGCTTGCCTTTTTTATTAAAACTCAAACTCCAGCTGGTCGGGGTCTGTAAACCCTTTACCAGCCGGCCTTGGCTGGTTTGGAACAAACTCACCGAAATTAGAAAGCGAAATCCCCAAAAGCCGTACCGCCTTACCGTCAATCTGCGCCTCATCCAGCAACTCCATGGCCGTTTGCAGGATCGTAGAAAAATCGCGAACCGCCACAGCTAGCGACCTGCTCCGGGTAATGAGCTTGAAATCGCTAAACTTGATCTTCAGCGTAATTGTACGTCCTTTTAAGCTTTGCCGTTCCAGACGCTGCGACACCGAATAAGCAATCTTATCAAGCTGGGTGTACATCTCCTGGGTGGTCGTGAGGTCGTACGAAAAAGTATCTTCGGTTCCCGACGACTTAGGCTCCCGGTGTGTGCGGACCGGCCTATCGTCCAATCCGCGTACAATATTGTAATAAAACGCGCCCGACTTCCCGAAATACCGGGTCATGTCTTCCTGCGACAACGCCTTCAGATCTGCCCCCGTGTGCAAACCCATGCTCTGCATCTTCTTGGCCGTTACCTTTCCCACCCCATAAAACTTCTCCACGGGCAACTGCTCCATAAAAGCCTCAATCTTAGACGGCCCGATAAATGTAAGTCCGTCGGGTTTATTAATATCAGAAGCCACCTTGGCAACAAACTTAGAGGTAGACACCCCGGCTGAAGCGGTCAGATTCAGCTCCGTTTTTATCGCCTGTTTAATCTGTTTAGCAATTTCCAGCGCAGAACCGATGTTTAGCTTGTCGGTCGTAACATCCAGATAGGCCTCATCGAGCGAAAGCGGTTCGATCAGATCAGTATACCGTCTGAATATTTCGCGAATGTGAGCAGAGACGGATTTGTACACCTCAAAACGCGGCTTTACAAAGACTACTTCCGCACAAAGCTGAAGCGCCTGCCTGGCCGGCATAGCCGATTTAATACCATACTTTCTGGCTTCATAGCTCGCCGCCGCCACCACGCCCCTCCCGCTCGGCGAACCGCCGACCACCACAGGCTTGCCCTTCAGCTCAGGGAAATCACGCTGTTCCACCGACGCATAAAAGGCATCCATATCCACATGAATAATCTTCCTGGACATGCCAATAAAATTAGCAAAATTATTCCTTCAGCACACCAATTACTGTAAAACGTTCAAAAACCGACTCAGTATGTGGCGCATCGGGCAGTTCGTCGGTCAAGTCCTGCCCCGCCCAGTGCTCATAATGCTTGCCATTGCGCCAAAGGCGACTTTCAGACACATCGTAGATCAAACCCCGGTATGCTACCCAAATCTGAGGTTTATCCTGACCATTTCGTAATGCAAGCTGATTTTTTGTATATTTGGGCAATTCCATTGGGGTAAAAGTAAAGTTTTA